>DAIMKK010000152.1:0-6759 GCA_036721745.1 Pseudolabrys sp.
AGGCGCTGCATATCGGGCTCGATCATGCCACCCTCAACCTCGCCTGCCCGATCGGTCTGCGCCTGAAGAAGAGCGACAAAGTCGGCAACCGCATCTTCATCGAGGGCAATGCGGCGGCAGCGCTCGGTGCGGTCTACGGCGGCGCCACCGTGTGCGCCTGGTATCCGATCACGCCGTCGTCGTCGCTCGCCGACGCCTTCACCCGCCATTGCGCCAAGTTCCGGGTCGATCCGGACACCAAGCAAGCGAAATACGCCATCATCCAGGCCGAGGACGAACTGGCTTCGATCGGCATCGTGATCGGCGCCGGCTGGAACGGCGCGCGCGCCTTCACCGCCACCTCGGGCCCCGGCATTTCGTTGATGCAGGAATTCATCGGGCTTGCTTATTTCGCGGAAATTCCCGTGGTGCTGTTCGACGTGCAGCGCGCCGGCCCATCGACCGGGATGCCGACGCGTACGCAACAGTGCGACATCATCTCCTGCGCCTATGCCTCGCACGGCGACACCAAGCACATCCTGCTGTTCCCCGAGGATCCGGCGGAAGCCTTCGACATGGGCGCGCAGGCCTTCGATCTCGCTGACCGGCTGCAGACGCCGATCTTCGTCATGCTCGATCTCGACATCGGCATGAACCATCATCTGTCGAAGCCGCTGGCCTGGGACGACGCCCGCAAATACGACCGCGGCAAGGTGATGACCGCCGAGGAGCTGGAAGCCGGCAAGGAGTTCGGCCGCTATCTCGACGTCGACGGCGACGGCATCCCCTACCGTACCTATCCCGGCACGCACCCGACCAAGGGCTCGTTCTTCACCCGCGGCACGTCGCGCGACCGTTACGCCAAATATACCGAGGAAGGCGCGCCCTACGTCGACAACATGCAACGGCTGGTCCGCAAGTTCGACACCGCCAAGGATCTGGTGCCGCGTCCGCCGCAAGCCAACGCGGCCAAGCCCACCAAATACGGCGTGATCTATTACGGCTCGACTTCGCCGGCGATGGACGAGGCGATCGCCATGATCGAGGCGCGCGGCCACGCGCTTGACCGCATGCGGGTGCGCGCCTTCCCGTTCCATTCGAGCGTCAACAGCTTCGTCGCCGACCACGATTTCGTCTTCGTGGTCGAGCAGAATCGCGACGCGCAATTGCGCTCGCTCATCGTCAACGAATGCGGCATCGATCCGGTACGGCTGGTGCCTATCCTGCACTATGACGGCACGCCGATCACCGCGCGCTTCATCGCCAAGGCGATCGGCGATCATGTCGATCAGCTCAAGGTGAAGCCGATGAAGGTATCCTCATGACCTACCTCACCAAGCCGAAATTCCATCACCCCGACCTGCCGAAGAACGAGCTCGGCTACACCCATCGCGACTATGAGGGCACGGTCTCCACGCTGTGCGCCGGCTGCGGGCACGATTCGATCACCGCCTCGATCATCCAGGCCTGCTTCGAATTGTCGATCGAGCCGCACCGCGTCGCCAAGATTTCCGGCATCGGCTGTTCGTCGAAGACGCCGACTTATTTCCTCGGCAATTCGCACGGCTTCAATTCGGTGCACGGCCGCATGCCGTCGGTGCTCACGGGCGCCAATCTCGCCAACCGCGATCTAATCTATCTCGGTGTGTCCGGTGACGGCGACTCGGCCTCGATTGGCTTGGGTCAGTTCGCGCACTGCCTGCGGCGCGGCGTGAACATGGTCTATATCGTCGAGAACAACGGCGTGTACGGGCTGACCAAAGGCCAGTTCTCCGCCACCGCCGACCGCGGCTCGAAGTCGAAGCGCGGCTTCATCAATACCGACAACTCCATCGATCTCGCCGCCCTCGCCTTGCAGCTCGGCGCCAGCTTCGTCGCGCGCTCGTTCTCCGGCGACAAGCAGCAGCTGGTGCCGGTGATCAAGGCGGCGATCGCCCACAAGGGCGCCGCCTTCATTGACATCATCAGCCCCTGCGTCGCCTTCAACAACCACGCCGGCTCTACCAAGAGCTTCGATTTCGTGCGCGAACATAACGAGGCGGTGAACCGGCTCGATTTTATGTCCAGCCGCATGCCGATCGAGGTGCAATACGAGCCTGGCAGCGTCGAGGTGGTGGAGCAGCACGACGGCTCCAAGCTCACGCTGCGCAAGCTCGCCGCCGACTACGAGATCAGCGATCGCACGGCGGCTCTAGGGTTCCTGCAGCACCACGCCACCAAGGGCCAGATCGTCACCGGACTGCTCTATATGGAAAAGGACTCGGAAGACCTGCACGCGCATTTGCGCACGGTCGACGGGCCGCTCAATGCGCTCGGCGAGCAAGACCTCTGCCCCGGCCAGGCGGCGCTGGAGAAGTTCAACGCGTCGCTGCGGTAGGCTTTCGCCCCGCCGTCATTGCCGGGCTTGACCCGGCAATCCATGATGGGCTGAAACACGCATAGCCTTTCGTAAAGCCGGTATTTGTCGCACTGCCTCATGGATGCCCGGGTCAAGCCCGGGCATGACGCCGAAAAATGGACCTCCGCCGCCTCGGCCGATCCGATCTGCACATCGCCCCGCTGATGCTGGGCGGCAACGTGTTCGGCTGGAACGTCGATCAGGCGACCTCGTTCGTTTTGCTCGACGCTTTCGTCGACGCCGGCTTCAACGCCATCGACACTGCCGACACTTATTCACGCTGGGACAAAGGCCACCAAGGCGGCGAATCCGAAACCGTTATTGGCAACTGGCTCAAAGCGAGCGGCAAGCGCGCCCAGGTGGTGATCGCCACCAAGATCGGCAACGATATGGGCCAAGGCAAAAGCCTGAAAAAGGACTACGTGCTGCGCGCGGCCGAGGCCTGTCTAAGGCGGCTGCAGGTCGATTGCATCGGTCTGCTGCAAACTCATTTCGACGACGAGGTGACGCCGCCGGAAGAAACCACGGCGGCCTACGCGCAACTTTTCGCGCAAGGCAAAGTGCGCGCCGTCGGCACGTCGAACATGAGCCTCGCCCGGCTCAAGGCGTCGCTCGCGGCCAGCAAGACGCTCGGCATCCCGCGCTACGAGAGCCTGCAGCCGAACTACAATCTCTATGACCGCGTCGATTTCGAGAACCAGTACCGGCCGCTCTGCCGGGCCGAAGGGCTCGGCGTCATCACGTATTACTCGCTCGCCGGCGGATTCCTCACCGGTAAATATCGCTCGGCCGCGGATGCCGCGAAAAATCCGTCGCGTGGCGGCAAGGTGAAGGGCTATTTCGACGCCCGCGGCCTGCGCATCCTGCAGGCGCTCGATGAGGTGGCCGGACGCCATGCCGCGACGCCGGCGCAAGTGTCGCTGGCCTGGCTGATCGCGCAGCCTAGCGTGACCGCGCCGATTTCCAGCGCCACCAACCTCGCGCAGCTCCACGAAATCATGCAGGCGCCGCGACTCAAGTTGACACGCGAAGATATCGCCGCGCTCGACGCGGCGAGCGCCTGAGTTACTGATTGATGCAGCTGCCGATATAGGCGTTGCGGTCGCCGGTGGCGCCGGGGCCGTAAGCGCCGGCCTGGTGCGTGCAGCGGATAGCGCGGTCCTGCGAACTTTCGGTCCCGCCCGGACCGGAAGGCGCGACGGTCGGCAGGTTCTGCAACGTGCGGCCGGTTTGCGGAACGTAAAGCTGTGGCGGTACGGCGGCCGGACGCGTAACCGCCGATTGGGGCGGCTGCGGGTTGTAATGCAGCGGCGGCGGCAAGGGAGCGGGATAGACCATGACCGAAGAGCCGTGCCGCCCTTTTTGTTTCTGCGCCGGCGGAAGCTTTTTCGCCGACGGATGCTCCGGCCTCATGATGTCGTAGCGATCGTTGTCGGACTGACCCTGCGCCAAGGCGCCGGACGCCGCCAAGGTCAGCGCGAGCAGCGCAACAAGAAACGCACCGTGCGGTGCCCCGACATTCATTGAAGCGCGCCATCTCATGTCGTCGTCCATCTTGTCTGCCGGCACGCCGATCGATTTGCCGTATTGCAGGACACGCCTGGCGCGGTCACGGCAACGGCGATCCGCATGGGCGTCACTCCTCCGGCGCGTCGACGATCGGGTCGTAGCTCTTGGCATCGAAGCCGAGCAGGTTCCAGGACTGCTCCATATGGGGCGGTAACGGCGCGCTCACGTCAATGGTTCCGCCGCGCGGATGCGGTACCACGATACGGCGCGCCAGCAGATGCAGTCGGTTCTGCATGCCGCCGGGTAGTTCCCAGTTCTCGATGTTGAAATATTTCGGATCGCCGACGATCGGATTGCCGACATGGGCCATGTGCGCGCGCAATTGATGGGTGCGGCCGGTCACCGGCTTGAGCGAAATCCAGGCGAGCTTCTGCGCCGCCGTCTCCACTACCGCGTAGTAAGTGACGGCGTGCACGGCATCTTTCTCGCCGTGTTTGGCGATGCGCATGTAGCTGTCCTCTTCGACCTCCTGCTTGGCGAGAAAGGTCGAGACCCGCCCCTGCTGTGGTTTCGGCACGCCCGCGACCAGCGCCCAATAGATCTTGCGCGCGGCGCGCGTGCGAAAGGTTTTGCCGAGCGCGGAGGCGGCAAAGCGCGTTTTCGCCACCAGCAGGCAGCCGGCCGTGTCCTTGTCGAGCCGGTGCAACAGGCGCGGGCGTTGCGCGTCCGGGTGTGCGCCGCGCAAGGCGCCGAGCATGCCGTCGATATGCTGCGTGGTGCCGGAGCCGCCCTGCACGGCAAGCCCCATCGGCTTGTTGAGCACCAGCACGTCGTCGTCTTCGTAAAGTATGATCGATCGGATGAAGGCGCGGTCCTTTTGCGCCTGCGGCGCGTCGTCGCGCGGCTTGGGCGCATCGAGCTGGAGCGGCGGAATGCGCACGGCCTGCCCGGCTTCGAGACGGTTCTTCGGTTGCGTGCGCTTGCCGTTCACCCGCACTTCGCCTTTACGGATGATGCGCTGGATGTGGCTGAACGACAGGCCGGGAAAGCGCGCCTCGAAAAAGCGGTCGACCCGCATACCGTTCTCATCAGGCGTGACCGCGACGGTTTGTACGCCGGCTGAAAATTGCGCGGGCTTGGACGCGGCCATCGGTGGCGGCACAGGCGCAAGGGCCACCGGCTGCTCCTGCACAGATCGAGCGGAAAAAGCGCGGCCTCTGCCGCCATCGCGTTTCGGTGAGTGCTTCACGCGCAGATCGGATTGCCGCGGATTGAACCGCTCTTTGGCGCGCTCTTTGATCCGTTCGTCGCGATCACGGCCGTGACCGCGGCCGCGCGGCCCGGCCTGTTGCCGTCCGCCGCCGGGCTGGCGTGGGCCATTTCTGCGCTGCCTCACGAGGAGCCCCGCTCCTTGCGCAGCTTCGCCCAATACTCGAGCCGCTTGCGCACTTCGCGCTCGAAGCCGCGCTCGGGCGGGTTATAGAACTGCTGGCGCGGCAGCGCATCGGGAAAATAGTTCTGGCCGGAGAACGCCTCTTCCTGGTCGTGGTCGTAGGCGTAACCGCGGCCGTAGCCTTCCGACTGCATCAGCTTGGTCGGCGCGTTGAGAATGTGCTTGGGCGGCAGCAGCGAGCCCGCTTGCTTGGCGGTGCGCATGGCGGCGCCGAAGGCGGCGTAGGAGGCGTTCGATTTCGGCGCGGTCGCCATGTAGATCACGGCCTGCGCGATCGCCAAATCGCCTTCCGGGCTCCCAAGGAAATCGTAGGCGTCCTTGGCGGCATTGGCGATCATCAGCGCCTGCGGATCGGCGAGGCCAATGTCCTCCACCGCCATGCGCACGACGCGGCGCGCGATATAGAGCGGCGGCTCGCCGGCATCCAGCATGCGGCAGAGATAATAGAGCGCCGCGTCGGGATCGGAGCCGCGCACCGACTTGTGCAGCGCGGAGATGAGATTGTAGTGGCCGTCCTGCGCCTTGTCGTAGATCGGCGCGCGGCGCTGCACGATCTCCTGCAACTTGGCCGAATCGAATGTTTCGTCCTTGCGCGCGGCGCGCCAGACTTCTTCCGTCAGCGTGAGCGCGGCGCGGCCATCGCCGTCGGCCATGCCCACCAGCGCGGAACGCGCGTCTTTGTCGAGCGGCAGCTTTCGGCTCTCGATCTGTTCGGCGCGCGCGAGCAGCTTCTCGATCGCCTCCGCGTCGAGCGACTTGAACACCAGCACGCGCGCGCGCGACAAAAGCGGCGCGTTGAGCTCGAACGACGGGTTTTCGGTGGTGGCGCCGACCAGCACGATGGTGCCGTCTTCCATCACCGGCAGGAAACTGTCCTGCTGGGCGCGGTTGAAGCGGTGAATCTCGTCCACGAAGAGCAGCGTGCCCTGCCCCAGCTCGCGGCGGCGGCGCGCTTCCTCGAACACTTTCTTGAGGTCGGCGACGCCGGTAAAGATCGCCGAGATCTGCTCGAAATGCAGGTCGGTCTCCTGCGCCAACAGCCGCGCCACCGTGGTCTTGCCGGTTCCGGGCGGGCCCCAGAACACAAGGCTGCCGAGCGATCGGGTCGCCAACATGCGAGTGAGCGCGCCGTCGGTGCCGAGCAGATGGTCCTGTCCCACCACCTCGTCGAGCTTGGTCGGCCGCAAGCGGTCGGCGAGCGGGCGCGGCGCGTCCTTGTCGAGGCCGGCGGCCGCGAACAGCGTCGGTCCCGCTTTGGCGCGCGGGCTCATCCGTTGAACACGGCGTTGATTTGCTGCCCGCCGCGGCGGATGACGACCTGCCAGGAGCGGCTCGGGGTGCCGGTGGCCTGGGCAAGATCGCTGGTCTTGGCCATACGCTCGCCGTTCACCGACACGATGATGTCGCCGCGCCGGAAGCC
>DAIMKK010000153.1:0-2752 GCA_036721745.1 Pseudolabrys sp.
GGCGAAACCTCACCCTGACCGATCGCCGGGCGGAAGCCGGGCGGCTGCTGCGGCGTCACCCTGATTGGGCCGACCGCGAGATCGGGCGCCGCTGCGAGGCGCGAGCGCGTCTCGGCGCGCGTCGTCCCGTCGTCGACGAAGCTCGCGACCGCGTCGAGCCGCCGTGCGATTGCCGCCGGATCGGTTAGCGGCGCCGACAATTTTTGCGCTAACAGGCGCGAGCCGGCCGAGGTGACCGTGCGATCGATCGATTCGAGCAGCGAGCCGCGCCGCTCGCCGGACAGCGTTCGCATCAGCTCGAGATTGCTACGCGTGGCCTGGTCGATGGCCATCGTTGCGCCGGCGCTTTCGCGCAACGGCGGCGACAATGGCGGGCGCTTGCCGATCTGCGTGCGCTCGACATAGGTCACGCAGGCCGCGGCGGCGGTCAGCTCGAGCCGCGTGAGCGCGCCGAAGGCTTCGCTGGTCGCCACCGCGAAGAACGACGTGAGCCGCCGTTCGGCGCTGGCGCTGTCGAACACGTCGCGGGTGAGTGGCGTCACCGCCAGCAGCTCGCGCCAATAGGGCGCCAAATCGGCGTCGGCGAACAGCGCGTCGGACACCAGGACTTCGCTTGGCTCCAGCCGCGCGATCTCGGCCGACAGCGACGCCCGGTCGCATTCGGCGATGTGGAACTCACCGGTCGATATGTCGATCCAGGCGAGCGCGAAACGATTTTCCTCGCCGGCCGAGGACAGTCGCGCGCGCGCCACCGCCAGCAGGTAATTGTTGCGCTTGGCGTCGAGCAGCGTGTCTTCGGTCAGCGTGCCGGGCGTGACCAGGCGCACGACGTCGCGCCGCACCACGCTCTTGCTGCCGCGCTTGCGCGCTTCCGCCGGGTCCTCGAGCTGCTCGCACACCGCGACGCGGTGGCCGAGCGCGATCAGCCGGTGCAGATATTCGTCGGCGCGCACGACAGGCACGCCGCACATCGGAATATCGCGGCCCTGGTGCTTGCCGCGCTTGGTCAGCACGATGCCGAGCGCGCGCGAGGCAGTCTCGGCATCGTCGAAGAACATCTCGTAGAAATCGCCCATCCGGTAGAACAGCAGGCAGTCCGGATTGGCCGCCTTGATCTCGATGTACTGCTCGAGCATCGGGCTAGGACGGCCGTCGCCGGACGGCGGCGCGCCGCCGGGCGATTTAGGCTCGGATAGGCCGATAGGATTGACCAATGCCATGGGCGCGGATGCTAGCAGATGGCACCCCGGCTTTCACAGGGGACGCGTTTGCGTCAGGTGGGAAACTTCACGCCCGTGATTGCCTCAAGATTGCCGTGCCAAATCTTCTCCTTGTCGGCCTTCGGCATGTCGATGTTCTCGATGATCTTGAGCGTTTCGCGTGCGTACATCGTACCCTTCTCCGGATCGAACGGGCAGTCGGAGGCGAACACGATCTTGTCGAGGTCGTAGAAGGCAAGCCCGGCATGGGTCGCCGGCACGCCGCCGAACACCGCGGTGTCGGCGTAGAATGAGTGCTTGAAATAATCGAGCGGGCGCTTTTTCAGGCTCTTGAGGATCGCGCCCAAGTCTTCGTCCGAGGTGCGCGCGCCGAGCTGATCCCAGCCCGGGCCGATGCGGCCTTCCAGCATCGGCGCGACACCGCCGAAGTGGTGGGTGATGATCTTCAGGTTGGGATATTTGTCCATGATGCCGGAGAACACCAGCCGCGCCATCGCCGCGGTGGTTTCGTAGGACCAACCCAAGGTCCACCAGATTTCGTATTTCGATTTCGTCTCGCTGAGATAATCGGGGAAATTGGCGGCTCGCGCCGGATGCATCCAGATCGGCTTGCCCAGTCTGTTCATGGTCTCGAAGAACGGCTCGAACGCCGGATCGTCGAGCGGCCGGCCGGCGATGTTGGTGTAGATCTGCACGCCGAGCGCGCCGTTCTTGATCGCGCGCGTTGCTTCGCGCACGCCGGCATCGGGCGCGGCGAGTGCGTTCTGCGCCACCCAGCCGGGGAAGTGGCGCGCGTGCTTGGCGCAAATTTCGGCAAAGCCATCATTTACCAGCTTGGCGTATTCTTCCACTTCATCGCCCTTGGCCAGCAATTCGAGCGGCGGCATTGGATAAGACAGAATCTGCGCATAGTCGCCGAACTGCTCGACGACCTTCCGGCGCACGTCGAGATCGTGGATGCTGGGAATTTCGCGCACGCGTTTGCCGATATTGGGAAAGCCGCTGGCGACGATCTTGTTGAAAAATTTCTCCGGGATGAAATGGGTATAAGCGTCGACGCGCATGAGCTTTCCTCCGTTACCAACGTTTTTTATTGCTGGCTGATCGCTTCAATAAGGCGTGATGACGTTAAGCAGAGCCTGGCGGCGTCCGCTGACGACGGCCTCGCGGGCGCGCGCGAGCGCGTTCGGCAGGTCGGCCGGCTTTTCCACTCGCTCGGCATAGGCACCTTGCGCTTGCGCCATCACCTCGAAGGCCGGCGACGGATCGAGATCGGCGAGGCTGCGGCCGTCGTTCTCGCCGGCGACGCCGTCCTTGAACATCGACAGCGTGGCGCGGCGTACCGCGCCGTAGCGGCTGTTGTTGAACACGATGGTGAGGATCGGCAGCTTCTGGGTGGCGGCGATCCAATGCCCGACCATCGGATTGGAGAACATGTAGGCGCCATCGCCGAGCGTGGCGACCACGAAGGCGTCGGGCGCGGCAAGCTTGACACCAAGCGCCGCGCCGAAGCCCCAGCCGAGCCCGCCGGC
>DAIMKK010000153.1:2762-6700 GCA_036721745.1 Pseudolabrys sp.
TAGCCCATGTCGCCGGACGGCGCGCCGAGATTCCCGCCGGCCGGCCCGAGCGCGTAGAAAGTGCCCGACTTCTCGCGCGCGCAATGGTCCGGCCGCAGCGGATATTCGTTGATAATGATGGCGTCCGGCCCGAATGTTTCGCCGATCAAGCGCGACAGATATTCCGGCGAGATGTGGGCGGCCACGGCCGAATCCTTGGCGAGCTGCGCGCGCCGCGTGCGCATGCGCTCGGTCAGACGGGCGCGCCGCGCGGCGATGCGCGCCTCCGCCATTTGCAGACGCGCCTCCACCGCCGCGATCAGCGCCTCCAGCGCGTTAATGGACCCGGCCTGTACGGCGAGATCGCTCGGGAAGCTGCGCATCGGATAGCGCACGTAGAACGGATCTTCGGCCACATGCGCGACGCGGCAGCCGGCCTGCGGCTGCGTTAGGCTGGGAAGCCACGGCACGTCGGTCTCGAGCGCGATCACCAGGTCGGCGTCGGCGAGCAGCGTGCCCGGCTCGAAGCCGAAATGCATGGCATGGCTCGACGGCAGGCAGACCGTGCGCGGATTGTGGCTGATCACAGGGATTGCGCAGCGCTCGGCCAAAAAAGCGAGCGCCGGCACCGCGGCGGCAGGCAGCGTGGCGGCGATGATCAACGGCCGCTCGGCCGTCGCGATCCATTCCGCCAGCGTCGCGATCGCCTTCGGGTCGGGATGTGCCTGCGCCGCTTGCGGGCGTGGCTTCATCGGCGCGATCGGCTCGGCGAGCGGCGCCGACAGCGGCTCGCGCGGCAGCATCAGATAAACCGGTCCGCGCGGATGCGCCATCGCGACCTCCACGCCGCGCGCGACCATGTCGCCGACTTGGTTGGGTACGCGCAGTTCGTAGTCCCACTTCACCAGTTCGCGCACCATGCCGGCCTGGTCGAACATTTCCTGGCCCCATTGGATCGGGCGGTTGCGCGAGCCGAAGGATCCCTTTTCGGTGATCGGCGTGCGCCCGGCCGCTAGCACCAGCGGCACCCGGTCGCGCGACAGGTTGATGAGATTGTTGATGGTGTTGGCGGTGCCGACGGTGGTGTGAACCATCACCGCCTGCGGGCGGCCGGTCATCAGGTAGGCGCCGTGCGCCATGCCGACCGCCAGGTTCTCGTGCGGCACCAGGATGGGCTTGGGCACCTTGGCGTTGGTCTTCTTGGCGCGGCCGAAGGCTTCCACAATCGGCGGAAAATCGGTGCCGGTATTGCAGAAGAAATAATCGACGCCGTGGTCGGCAAGCGCACGCAGGAACGCCTCGGCGGCGATGGCGGGTCGCTCGCGCCCGCTTGGTATGACGGCCATTTCGTTTCGCCCCGTACGGCGTCCGCTTGAGTGCGGGCGCTACTGTTGTTTTCAGGTTGTTTTACGCGACGGGGGAGGGGCTGACAACGGACGCAGAGCCTACTCCGCCGCGATGCGGAAACTTGCCTGGCCGTCGATCTCGGCCAGGCATTTGGCCACGCTTTCGCCCTCGGGATCGACCAAAGCGGCGGTGCGGGCGCTGGCGATGGCGTCGGCGGCGTGTTCCAATGGGATGACGCCCGCCAGCGCCGGGCGGATCACCCGCGCCTCGATGCTGCAGTAGTTGGCAAGCCCGCGCGCGTGCGTGTCGCCATAACCCTTGATCAGGCGGGCGCATTCGGCGACTTCGAGCGCGAGTTCCAGCGAGTTCCGCGCCGCCTCGGCGATCAAGGCCAGCCAGGATTCGATTTGCGCCTGTTCTTGCTTGAAGCGATGGCCGTAAGGGCGAAGCCGGCGCAGCTTGGCCAGTATCAAGAAGCGCAAATAGCCTCCGATCGAGGTGGAATTGATCTCCATGCCGAAATAGACGCGGCCGAGCCAGCCTCTACGCTCGCTGACGGCCAAAATGGGGCGCGCCAAGAACGGAGGCAGAAGTTGCGTCAATTCCTCAATGCCGGGTTTGAGAAAATCGTGCACCGAAAACGGCTCGTTGGTGACGCGCAATTCCTCGCGCGCGATGCGGCGCATGCGCGATGGCGCAATCTTGGCCTGCGCCACCCGCACCACGTCCTCATACGACATGCGCACGGCGAGCTGGCGCGCGACCTCCTTGAGCAACTTGCCCGGCGTGCCGGCGGCGGCGTCGGCATCGACCAGAGCACGCAGCCGGTCGAGATAGAGCCGCGCATAGGCGACGCCCTGATAGGCGATCAGCCGCCGCACGCCTTCGATCGCGGTCGGCTGCGCCAGCGCGGGCAGCGAGTAGGTGACCTCGTGTTCGAGCAGGTCGGGCGTGGTAGGCGCGTTCTTCTTTTTCTCAACTTGCTTCGCCGCCGGCATTTTCGCGCATGCGGCGTCGAGCCCCGCGCGGAAGCCGCGCAGGTTGCCCTCGACCGACTTGCCGTCGGCGCGGATCGCTGCTTCCAATTGCTCGGCGGTCAGCGGCAAGCGTCCCGACCCGGCGATGGCGCCCAGCATCACCGCGTTGATGATCGAGCCGCTTTGTTTGGCGAGCGCGTCCATGTCGATGAGCAGCGTGTCGCGCGCATTGTCCTTGACGGTCTTGATGAGCTTGTCCTGGTCGAAACGGCCATCGCCCATGGCGATTTTCTCGTCCATGGCGTAGAAGCGGCTGAGCGAGCCGATGAGATAAGTGCGCGCGGGCGTGACGAAGCCGCTCGCCACCACGCGGCCGGCTTCCAATAATTCGCTCGCCACCGCGACGTCGATATCGCCGACGCCGGGCGTGAGCGCCAGCACCGGGCGTTTTCCTCCGAGTTCGAGCGTGGGAACCGGAAAAATCTCGATGTAATAGGTGGTGGCGCCGGTGCGCTGGGCGACGCCGGGGATCGAGGTCGATTGCACCGGGAAGCCGGCCTCGGCCGCCGCCGACACGATCCAGTCGGTGAGCACGCTGCCGCCTTCGCCGCCGAGCGCGGCGATCAACAAGGTGATGGGACGCGTCGCGCTCATGCTGCTGCCTCGCCACCATAGCCGCCGAGCCAGCCGATGATTTTCTGGCGGATGCGAAACGCCACGCTTTCGCGCCAAGTCGCGTTGCGAATAATCTCGGCGCGGTAGAACGACGGGCATAGTACCGCCGCATGGGCCACTTCGCCGCATAGTCCGCAGCCGACGCAGCTCTCAATCACGGTGGCCACCGGATCGCTGCGCAGCGGATCGGTCGAGGGCTTCACCGTCAGCGACGGGCAACCGGACAGCCGGATGCAGGAATGATCGCCGGTGCAGATCTCGTCGTCGACGCCGTAGCGGGTACGGGTGACGCGCTCGCCGCGCTCGAGCTTGCCGGCATCCTCGGCGCGCACGCGGCGCTGGCGCGCGAGCTGGCATTCGCCGTCGGCGATGATCACCTTAAGGCCGCGCTCGGCAGTGCGCATCGCTTCTTTCAGCGTCTTGGTCATCAGCGCGACGGAATAGCTGCGCACCGTGCGGAGCCATTTGACGCCCATGGTGCGCAGCGTCTGCTCGATGTCGACACCGGGTGTCGGGCCGTCGCGGCTCGTCACACTGGACGGAATGTATTGCTGGCCGGTGGCGGAAGCGTAGCCGTTCTGCAGCACGATCAGCACGCCGTCGCCTTTGTTGAACATGTTGGAGGCGACGCCGGTAATCAGCCCGTTGTGCCAGAAGCCGCCGTCGCCCATGATCGCGATCGGGCGCTTCTCCATGTTGGGAGTCACCGCCGCGGCGCTGGCGAGCGACATGCCATAGCCGAGGATGGAATTGCCCAGCGAGAACGGCGCAAAAGTCGCGAACGAATGGCAGCCGATATCGGTGCTGATATGGGTCGGCCCCAATTCGCGCTGCATCAGCTTGATGGAAGCGAACACTGGGCGCTCCGGGCAGCCGGTGCAGAAGGCGGGCGGGCGCGGCGGCAGCGGGCCGAGGGAGGCTGCGGCTTTTTGCTTGTGCGCGATCAGGCCACGCGTCTTT
>DAIMKK010000154.1:0-6652 GCA_036721745.1 Pseudolabrys sp.
CCCGCGTTAAGCTGAAAAGGTTGTACCCTCGGTTTGAATGACTCGGGGCACTAGGCCGCTCGGCGAAAACAACACGAAGCCGACGAATATCAGTCCGAACCAAAGCAGCCAATCCGCGGTCCAGATCGAAAACAGCTCGCGGAACAGGATAAAAAACAGTGCGCCGAAGGCGGGGCCCAGCATGTTGCGCATGCCGCCGATCACGACCATGGCCAGCAATTCGCCGGAAAACGGGACCGAGACCCCCTCGGCCGAAACCAGGTAAGTCAGGAACCCGAGCATTGTGCCGGCCGCGCCGGTGATCGTTGCCGAGAGTACGAATACAATGAGCTTATAGCGCTCGACCGGATAGCCCTGGAATGTGGCGCGCAGCTGGTTCTCGCGGATCGCCACCACCACATGCCCGAACGGCGAGCGCAGCACACGTTGCACGACGTAAAGCACACCAAGCGCGACCAAGGCGACCACGGTGTAGTAAGCGAGCGGATTATCGAGGCTGATCGGACCGATGTTGCCGCGCTTCAAATCGCCGAGGCCATTCTCGCCGCCGGTCACGTCGGTCCAGCGGAAGGAAATCGTGTAGGTGAGGGCGGCCAGCGCTAGTGTCAGCAGCGAGAAATACACGCCGCGCCGGCGCAGGATGAGGGATCCGGCAAACGTCGACAGGCCCGCGACGATGACCATCGACAACAGAATGGGCAGCGCGATCTCGTTGGGGAACCACGCTCTTTGAATGATCGCGGCAGCATAGGCGCCGATGCCGAACCAGGCGCCATGACCGAACGACACCAATCCAGCGTAGCCGATACACAAGTTCAACCCGATGGCGGCGATGGCCAAGATCACCACGGTCGAGGCAGTATCCGTGGTCAGGCCGATCACGCGCATGGCCAGCGGCAAGGCGACGAGAGCGATCGTTGCTATCAACAGCGGTCGCAGCGTCGAGTATTGGCGAGCGATCATGATTCGAACTTCTCGATGCGCTCGCCGAGCAGGCCACGGGGCCGGAACAGCAGGACCAGGAACATCAGCACGTACATCGACGCTTCACCGGCCGCGGGTATGAAATGGATGGTGATTCCGCGCACCACACCGACCAACAGCGCAGAGATCACCACGCCCCAGAAGCTGCCAAGCCCGCCGATCACCACTACGACAAAGGCGACGGTGATGACTTCCGCGCCCATCGCCGGATGTACGATTGTGATCGGAGCGAATAAGGCGCCACCCAGCGCCGCCATGCCGACGCCGAGCATGACGATCGCGGTCATGTACGGCTGCAATCGAATGCCCAGCGCCGCGACCATGTCGGGCTTTTGGATGCCGGCGCGCACCACGCGGCCGAACGAGGCTTTGTGCAGCAGCAGCCAGATGCTGGCCAGCACGGCCACCACTACGGCCAGTAGCAACAGCCGATAACGCGAGAACAAAAAGTCGCCGAAGAAGATAGACCCCTTGAAGATGGCGGGCATATTCACCGAAAGAGGCGCGGAGCCCCAGACGATGCGGATCAACTGCTCGGCGATCATCGCCAGCCCGAAGGTCACCAACAAGCTGAGGATCGGGTCGGCCGCATAGAACCGGCGCAACAGAAAGCGCTCGAACAGAATGCCGAGCATGGCCACCGTGAGCGGCGATAGCACGACCGCCGGCCCGAAGCCGAGATATTTTCCGATTGTGATCGAGATATAGGCGCCGAGCGCATAGAAGGCGCCATGTGCCAAGTTTACTACGCCGCCGACACTGAAGATCAGTGACAGACCGAGCGCGATGAGCAGGTAGTAGCCTCCGAGCACGAGGCCATTCACTACCTGTTCGAGCAAGAACGTGAATTGCATTCTGGATCCAGGAGGGCAGGAGCGCGCGTTGGCAACGATGCGCCCGTCGCCAACGCGTTTATCCGAACGCGCCGGCGTCGATCACATGACGCAGGTGTTCTGCTCTTTCTTGACTGACAGGACCTCGAGCGATTCGTTCGCTGCCGGAACAGCGCCGCCGAGTTCGAGCTGGTCCCACTGATCCTTGGCCTTGCCCTTCTCCTTGACCGTGAAGGGATAGGCTTCCTGCATGAGCTGGTGATCCCACTTGCGGAAATAACCCTGACGCGCCTTCAGGATGTCGAACTTGGCTTCGCTCTCGAAGTAGGCGATCAGTTTTTCAGTGTCGGTCGACTTGGTCTCGCTGATGGCCTGCGCCATCATCTTGAGCGAGACGTATTCGATCCAGGCATGATTTTCCGGCGGCTTGCCGTACTTCTTGATAAAGTTGGCGACGAAGGTCTTGGACGATGGAACGTCGAGCGTGTGGTACCAGACCGTTGGCCAGGTGCCGCTCAGGTTGCCTTCACCCGCCGCCCAGGCGTCGGCAGTGTTGAGGTTGAATCCGACGACCGGAAAAGGCAGGCCGAATTCGGCATACTGCTTGATCAGGTTGGTGACCTGATTGCCAGCGAGGTTCGAGCAGACCACGTCCGGCTTGGCCTGACGGATTTTCAGCAGATAGGGGCTGAATTCGGTTACGTCGGTCGCGACCAGTTCGTCGCCAATAACCGTGCCGCCGTTTTCGCTGAAAAACTGCTTCGCCGCACTCCCCAGATCGTGACCGAAAATATAATCGGCGGTAAGGGTGTAGAACTTCTTGCCCTTCATCATGTTGTCTCGCACTAGCGCCTTGCCGACGGCGTAGACCATCACGTGACTGGGGATGTCGACGTGGAATGTGTAGCGGTTGCAGTTCTTGCCGCGCAGCGCGTCGGAGCGGGCGCCGATCTGCAGGTAGAATCGTTTGTTGCGCGCGGCTACCTGCATAATGGTCACGGCCGAGGCCGAATTGATCTCGCCCATCAGAAAGGCAGCGCCATCCTGATCCAGCATGCGCTGGGCTTTGGTCGCGGCGGTGGCCGGGTTGACCGAGTCTTCCGACAGGATGTCGAGTTGGCGGCCCATCACGCCGCCGGTCTTGTTGATTTCTTCCTCGGCCATTCTGAGTCCCAACTGGGCATAGGCGCCGAGCGCGCCGAGAAAGCCAGTTAGCGGTGTGAGATGGCCGATTTTGATCTTTTCGGTCTGGGCGTGGACGATCGCCGGAAATCCCAGAGCGGACGCGCCGGCAAAGGCGGCGCTGGCTTTCAAAATTCTGCGTCGATTGTAGCTGGTCATCGCTGGTCTCCTCCCGAATAGATGCATGGCGCCGTCGCCCCCCATAATTTCCGCATATGCGAGAATGTGAGAGGCATTTTTTTATTGTGGGAATACTCCCGGAGCGCCGGGTCGCTGTCAACGCTAAAAACGCTCGCCGTTTTGTATCGGTATCGGTATGCGGTGTCGGTACGGAGCGCTAACTCATTCATCCGCCACAGCGACTCCCGCTGCCTACCCGCGACGTCCGTTCACTTACTGGCGCCGAATTCAGCGGATAACCGATTGGTCGCCGCCTGCACGATTTTTGCGCGGCTTTGCAGAGTCTGATTGGACAAGCGACAGATCGGCCCTGGAAATGCCGAGCGCCCCAACGATCTTGCCGGTGAAATCCTTGACCAGGACCGCCACGCAGCGGACTTCGACATTGAATTCGCCGTCGTCGAACGCGATGTCGGTGCGCCTAATCTCAGCAATTTCGAGCAGCAGCACGGGAATCCCGGTAGCCGACTTCTCGGTCGATGGTTTTAATTCGACGCGTTCCAGGAAGCGCTCCAGCTGGTCCTGGCGCAGCGAGGCGAGAATTATCTTACCGAGCGCAGTGCGGTGAGCCGGTCGCACAACGCCGACACGGTCGGTCAACTGGAACGTGCCGGGCCCACCCGTTATTCCGGTATGACAAATGGCAATTCACTATCCCGGATAGCGGTTGACTCAAAACGCGCCGGGATTATGAGTGGCGGGTGCCGCCAGACCGCGGCCTCGTCGCATAGCAAATTCTGCAAGACCAGAAGGGCGCGCATCTGTGAATCGGGAGAGTAACGTCCACGCGTCGATGTTCGGCTGCAACACTTATTCCTATATGCGCTCGCACAGCGCCGAAGCATGTTTGACGCAACTCGCGGAGCAAGGCTTCCGGGAATTCGAGATCATGGTGCATCCGGCCCACCTGTGGCCCGCCGATATGTCGGCCGAACAGCGCTGCGCGTTCCGCCGAATGATGGAGCAACGCGGCCTGCGGCTTACGACGCTCAACATGCCGAACATCGACATCAATGTCGCTGGCGCCGCAGCGGAAATGCGGGCCTATTCGCTTAATTTGGTTACCGAAACGGTGCGGCTCGCCGGCGACCTCGGCGCGCGCGGCGTCGTCATCGGCCCCGGCAAGGCCAACCCGCTGTTTCCCGCGCCGGTGAAAGAACTGATCGGATATTTCTTTGCGGCACTAGACCGGCTTTGTCCGGTGGCGGCGGCAGGTGGCACGGCTTTGTGGGTCGAGAACATGCCGTTTGCGTTTCTGCCGGCAATCGGCGATCTGCTCGATGCGCTCAAGCGGTACGGCAACGATGCCGTGCGCATGGTTTACGACATCCCCAACGCGTATTTCATCGGCGAAGATTTTGCCGATGGCCTCAAGCGATGCCGGACACGGCTTGCGCTTGTCCATCTTTCGGATACCGGCCGGCAGGTCTATCGCCACGATCCAGTGGGTCTCGGCACGGTCCCGTTTGCGCAAATACCGCGCGCGCTCACGGCGATCGGCTACAATGCAAAGCCGATACTGGAAATAGTCTCGAGTGACCCCAACCGCGACATCGTTGCTAGCGTCGACAAACTCGCGGCCCTCGGCTTCATGTCAGCCAATCTAAGTCCGGTTTCTTAAACGAGGTTTGAAAAGAGTCATGACGACAGCGTTACCCCAATCCACGGATGTCATCGTCGTTGGCGGCGGCAATGCCGCGTTTTGCGCAGCGTTGGCGGCAGCCGAGCAGGGCGTTTCGGTACTGGTGCTGGAGCGCGCGCCGGAGGAAGAGGCCGGCGGCAATAGCCGGTTCACCGCCGGTGCCTTCCGCTGTGTCTATGACGGCGTCGAGGACCTGCGCGCGCTGATGCCCGATCTCTCCGACGAGGAAGTTTCGAAGTCCGACTTCGGCACCAACACCGAAGAAAAGTTCTTCGACGACATGGGCCGCATCACCGAATACCGCACCGACCCGGACCTCTGCGAAATCCTGATCAAGCAGAGCAAAGCGACCATGTTGTGGATGCGCGACAAGGGCGTGCGCTTCATGCCGATCTGGGGACGCCAGGCCTACAAGATTGGCGGCATGTTCAAGTTCTGGGGCGGGCTGACGGTGGAGGCGGTCGGCGGTGGGCCCGGCCTGGTCGATGCGCTCACCAAGATCGCGCACAGGAACAACGTGACCATCGTCTACGGCGCGCGCGTCTTCGAATTGCTGGCCGACGACGACGGCGTTCATGGCGTGAAGGTCAAGCATGAAGGCAAGACCCACGAAGTGAAGTCCAAATGCGTGGTGCTGGCGTCGGGCGGCTTCCAGGCCGATGCCGAAATGCGCACGCGTTATCTCGGACCCGGCTGGGAGCTCGCCAAGATCCGCGGCACCCGCTTCAACACCGGCGACGGCATCAAGATGGCGCTCGCGATCGGGGCGCAACCAATCGGCAACTGGTCGGGCGGCCACGCGGTCGCCTGGGACCGCAATGCGCCGGAAACAGGCGATCTGACGGTCGGTGACAATTTCCAGAAGCACTCTTATCCGTGGGGCATCATGATCAATGCCAACGGCGAGCGCTTCCTCGACGAGGGTTCCGACTTCCGCAATTACACCTATGCCAAGAACGGCCGCATCATTCTGATGCAGCCTAAGCAGTTTGCCTATCAGGTGTTCGACAACAAGATCATCCCGATGCTGCGCGACGAATATCGCATCAAGCGGGTCAGCAAAGTGCGCGCCAATACGCTGGAAGAGCTGGTGCAGAAGATGGAGGACGTGAACCCGGAAAAGGCGCTCGCCACCATCAAGGAATACAACAAGGCTGTGATGACTGAGGTGCCGTTCGATCCGAATGTGAAGGATGGGCGCGGCACGCGCGGGTTGGCGATCCCGAAATCGAACTGGGCCAACACGGTCGATGAGCCGCCGTTTGAGGCCTACGCCGTCACCTGCGGGCTCACATTCACCTTCGGTGGTCTGCGCATCGATACTAGCGCGCGGGTGATGGACTCTGACGGCGGGACCATCCCCGGGCTGTTCGCGACCGGCGAACTGGTCGGCGGGATTTTCTGGTTCAACTATCCCGGCGGCACCGGCCTGATGAACGGCTCGGTGTTCGGCAAGATCGCCGGCACTACCGCCGGCCAGCGCGCCAAGCAATCGCCGTGACAAGCGAGGCCACCTACGACGTTGTCGTCGTCGGTGGCGGCGGTAGCGGATTGGCGGCCGCGCTCGAAGCGCGCACGGCTGGGAGCGAAGTCGTCCTGCTCGAGAAGAATCCGCAGCTTGGCGGCTCAACCGCCTGGTCGGTCGGCTCCGTGACTGCCAGCGCCACGCCGCACCAGGCGCGCAACGGCATCAACGATACGCCCGCGGAGCACTGGCGCGACATGGCCGAATTCAACGGCGATCTCGATGCACGGGACAATGCGGCGCTGCGTCGCGTGCTGGCCGACGCCATGCCGGAGACGTTCCGCTGGCTGCTCAAGCATGGCGTGC
>DAIMKK010000155.1:0-6627 GCA_036721745.1 Pseudolabrys sp.
ACGTCCTCGGCGACATCGAAGCCGTAGGCTTCATTGAGGTGGGCGAGATGGTCGATGGCGACCAGCAGGAAGCCTAACGATGTGCGGAAGCGCACCGCATCGTCGAGTTTGGCGCCAAGCACCTCGGCCAGGTGTGCGCGATTCATCTCGCCGGTCAGCGGATCGGATTTCGCGAGCTGGATGAGCGCCCGTTCGCGTTCGTGGCGTTCGGTGATGGCGCGCACAACCCCGAGCGAGCGTACCGGCTTGCCTTCGCTACCTGCAAACCAACGGCCGATATCTTCCAGCCATATCTTCTCGCTGCCGCGCCGGAAGGCGTATTGCGCCTCATAATGCACGCCTTCGCCGGCGTCGCTCTGACCGGTTTGGGTGATCGCGTCGAGCCGGCTTTGCCCGTCTTCGGCATCGGTGTGCTGTGCAAAGCTGCGGCCGCTGGCGATGTCTGCGATGTCGACGCCGAACACCGCTGCGGCATTGCCGCTCCAGAGCAGCGCATCGGTGTCAAGCTGCCATTCATAGGCGACATCGCCAATCGACCTGAGAACCTCCGCGGCGTCCGGGACACCAGCCGGTTGGTCAATTCGGGTCACGCTCGCCCCTTTTTGGGAACGCCACGCCGCACCGGGCGTTGACAGGGAAATGGATACTGCGCCGAAATTACGGGCAAACCATAAATAATTCGAAAAAGTGCCCGGATTAACCGGCTTGTACTCGGTTTCGGCCAACGGCACGGCCCTTGCCAATACAAGGGTGGACAAGGGTTGCTTGTCCCAATTTGAGACAGTCCGATGCGGCTTGGCGAGATCAATAAAGTGGCTTCCCGGAAGCCAGACCCAACGCCGCGGGACGCCGCGCCGGCTGAAGAATCCGTTGCCAGCCGCGCGCTGGTCGCGCTGTCGCCCGCTGCTGCCTTGGACAATACACCGCAAGCCTGTCACCAGGCGCCATTCCTCGCGCAGTTATTGGCGATAAAGGACCAGCACCCGCAGACCCGCGAGCGCAGGCGCGCCGAGCCGGACGAGGCGCTCGCCGCCTACCGCGCTACCATGGCACTCACGCGTTTTCCGTAATTCTCAATAGCCGAGCGCGCAGCCGTCCTTGCGCGGCTCCGAGCCGGCGATCAACACGCCGCGATCCCAATCGATCTTGATGGTCTGCGCGCCGCCCCAGGGCGTGGCGGCGAACATCACGTCATGGCCGCGCGCTTTCAGGCCCGCGACGGTCGCGGCCGGTGTGCCGTGCTCGACCACCGTCCGCTCGCCCTCGAAGAAGAAACGCGGCGCGTCGATCGCCTGCTGCACGTCCATGCCGTAGTCCAGCATGTTGTTGACAATCTGCACGTGGCCCATCGGCTGGTAATGCGCACCCATGACGCCGAAACTCATGTCGCAGCGGCCTTGCCGCATGGCGAGCGCCGGAATGATGGTGTGCATCGGCCGCTTTCCCGGACCAAAAGTATTGGGATGGTCGGCTTCGAGCGTGAAGCAGGCCCCGCGATTGGTCAGCAGGATGCCGGTCTTCTCGGTGCAGATGCCGGAGCCGAAATGCGAATAGAGCGTGTTGATAAACGACACCGCCATGCGGTCGCGGTCGACCACGGTGAGATAGACGGTGTCGGTGCCGGGCGTCGGCGCGCTCGGCAACTTCGCCCGCTTTTTCAGATCAATCTTGGCGGCGAGCTTTTTCGCGAAACCTTTGTCGAGCAGATCGGCGACTGCGACGCGCATATGCGTGGCGTCGGCGATGTGGGTGTCGCGTATCGCAAAGCCAAGCCGCGCGGCTTCCAGCACCAGATGGAAGCGCTCAGGCCCAAGCGGATCGAGCGCGGAGAGATCGAAGTTTTCCAGGATGTTGAGCATCACCAGCGCGGTGAGCCCCTGCCCGTTCGGTGGGATCTCAATGAGATCGAGCCCGCGGTAATTGGTCGAGATCGGGGTCACCGCGTCGCCGCGATGCGCTGCGAAATCCTCCTCGTTGAGAAACGAGCCTCGCGCGGCAAGCGTCGCCGCCATGTCGGCGGCGATCTCACCCTCGTAAAAAGCGCGCGCGCCCTTGGCGGCGATGGTCTTCAGCGTTTGCGCCAGCGCCGGCAGGCGGATCACGTCGCCTTCCTTGGGCGCGGTACCGCTGAACAAATAATGCTTGGCCGCGCCTGGATCGGCCTGCAGCCGGCCGACAAATCGGCTCCAGTCCCAGGCGATACGCTGCGCGACCGGGAAGCCGCCTTCGGTGTATTTGATCGCGCGTTCCAGCGCGCGGTCGAGACCGAAACGGCCTTGCGCCTTGAGGATCGCTTCCCAGGCATCGATCGCGCCCGGCACGGTGACGGCATGGATCGAGGTACCGATCTCGCTCATGCCCTGCGCGCGCAAGCGTTCGTAAGACGCCTTGGCGCCGGCGCGGCCGGAGCCGTTATAGCCCCACAGCGGTTTGCCCGGCTGCGACACCAGGCAATAGCAATCGCCCCCGATCCCGGTCATGTGCGGCTCGACCACGCACAATGTCGCCGCCGCGGCTACCGCTGCATCCGCCGCATTGCCGCCGGCGCGTAGCGCGTCGACCGCGGCCAAGGTCGCGAGCGGATGCGAGGTCGCCGCCATGCCTTCGCAGGCGATCACGGGCGAGCGGCCGGGGAGCTGGAAGTCGCGGAGCATTATCTTCCTATCGGCGCGGAATTCAGGAGGGAACGTGTTCGGCGCTCGGCGGCGCAGGCTCAATTTTTTCGAGCACGGGCGCGACCCTCACAGGCGCGGGCTCGGCGTATGCGGTGCTTTCGGATATTGGCTCGACGAGCACTTTGCGCCGCGCCGCACGCAACGTCAGGCTTACTACAAAGCCGCCGAGCAAATCCAGGAAGGCCATCACCACGATGAGGAAGAAGGCGCCGCTCGCCGCCTTTTTCACCAACACGAATTCGGCGAGCATCGCGCCGAACAACAGCAGCGACAGCCCGTGATCGACGAAATTGCGCCTGCCGACGCCAACCGCCTTCATCATCTCGACGAACAGCAGCAGGACGGCAAGCGTGACCAGCACGTCGCCGCCCGACATCGCCCAATTGGCGCCGGACATCATGCGCACGGTCGCCAGCGTGCCGGTCCAACTCACGCCCGGCATCAGGAAGGCGACGATGTTGTAGATCGCGAACGGGACGAGAAGCAGAGGAAAGCCGATGAGGAACATACCCGACTGTCCTCCGGCAACCGATTACGCTTCGGTTTTCACCTTCAGCACCTGGCGGCCCTTGTACATGCCGGTCTTCAGGTCGATGTGGTGCGGACGGCGCAGTTCGCCGGAATCCTTGTCCTCGACATAGGCCGGGCGCTTGAGCGCGTCGGCCGAACGGCGCATGCCGCGGCGCGACGGCGAGGTTTTTCTTTTCGGCACAGCCATGGGAAGCGAGCTCCTGAAACGCGAAATGTCGATTTGAAGCCGGGCTTATAGAGGATGCTTCCGGCCAAGGCTAGGGGGTGCGCAGACAGTTGGCGACGCCGCCCGCCCGCGCCGAACGGCCGACATAAAGCCCCGCCAGCCGGCGCAAACCGGGGCCGGGCGCGTGCGCATTGCGGGTCATCGGATTGGGCAGCACGGCCGCCAGCAGCGCCGCCTGGTAATGGCTGAGGTCGCGCGCCGGTTTACCAAACGCATAGCGGCTGCCGGCCTCAACGCCGAATTCGCCGTTCGGACCCCATTCGGCGATATTGAGGTAAATCTCTAGAATCCGCGGCTTCGACAGCACCAGGTCGATCCAAAGCGCTAACGGAAACTCCAGCGCCTTGCGCAGCCAGCTGCGGCCCGGCCACAGGAACAGATTCTTCGCCACTTGCTGGGTGATGGTGGAACCGCCGCGCACATCCGTGAGGTCGTCGGCATCGGCAAGGGCGTCGCGGATTTCCGCGAAGTCCACGCCGTGATGGCTGCAAAAGCGGCCGTCCTCGGCGACAATCACCGCGAGCGCGAGCGCCGGCGAGATACGCGACAGCGGCACAAAAGTACGCTGCATGCGCGCGCCGGTAAGCGAGCGCCAGACCATCACCGTGGAGACCGGCTTGCCGAAGGCATAAAACGGCACGATCAGATAAGGCAGCATCACCACCGCCAGTACGGCGAAGCCAGCGGCGCGCAATAGGCGCAGGAATTTGCTGAAGCGTTTGCCGGGCCGAACCATGCGCAAGACTAGCCCATCCGGCCGAGCCGATACCCACTATTCGAGATCACGTACGACGGCTAACAATGCTGCCATGACCCCGAAAAAGCCATCGCCGCCGATGACCCCGCTTCGACCGCTGCCGATACGCATCGCCAAGCTGCACGCCCATCTGATGATCGCGGCCGTCGTCGGGATTGCCGTTATCGCGTTTGTGCCGGGCGGTTGGCGGCTGCCGACCCGCCTGCTGGCCGGATGGGACGCAGGCGTCGCGATCTATCTTGTCGTGATGCATTCTGTCATTTGGCGCTGCGACATCAACCACCTCCGCAAGCGCGCGTCGGAGCAGGACGAGGGCGCCTTCGCCATTCTGTTGCTGACGATGGCCGCGACACTGGCCAGCCTTGTCGCCATCGTGTTCGAACTCGGTGGCCTGAAACAGGCGACGCCTTCCGAGGCGGTCTCCCAGGTGCTGCTGGCGATGGCGACCATCTTTCTGTCATGGGCCTTCATCCATACGATCTTTTCAATCCACTATGCGCACGAATATTACGGCGAGCGCCGCGACGGAAAGATCGGTGGGCTTAATTTTCCCGAGGACAACGAGCCCGACTATTTGGATTTTCTCTATTTCTCGCTGGTCGTCGGCCTGACCTCGCAAGTTTCCGACGTCGCCGTCACCAGCAAGGTCATTCGCCGCGTGGTGGCGCTGCATGGCGTAGTATCGTTCTTTTTCAACCTGACGATATTGGCGCTGACCGTAAACATGATCTCGAATATCATCTAGCGAGCGTGCCGCTTGAGGTGAGGGTCGCAACGCCATGACCGCGATCATGCAGACGCTGTTGTTCATGCTGGCGGTGCTGGCGGCGGTCGCGGTCGCGGCCAAGCGGCTCAACATCGCGCCCTCGATCCTGCTGGTGGTCGCCGGCATCGGCATGGCGCTCATTCCCGGGCTGCCGAAAGTGACTCTGGCGCCGGAAGTCGTGCTGCTGGTGATCCTGCCGCCGCTGATCTATTCGGCCGGCGTCGCCATGAGCTGGCGCGAATTCCGCTTCAACTTAAGGCCTATCGCGCTGCTCGCCTTCGGCTGCGTGCTGTTCACCACCTGCGCGGTAGCGGCGGCCGCGCACTATCTGCTGAATTTCGATTGGGCGGTTGGATTCCTTTTGGGCGCCATCATTTCGCCGACCGACGTGGTGGCGCCGCTCGCCATCGCGCGGCAGCTCGAACTGCCGCGCCGGCTGGTTGTGGTGCTGGAGGGCGAAGGGCTCGCCAATGACGCCACGGCGCTGGTTCTCTACCGCTTTGCCGTCGTCGCCGTGAGCAGCGGGACGTTCTCGCTCGAACAAGCCTCCGTCACTTTCGTGCTGATTGTCGTGGGCGAGATTGCCTACGGTATCGGTGTCGGCTGGCTCAGCCTGCGCCTGCGCCATTGGGCGCGCGAGCCACGCGTCGAGATCACGCTGTCGCTGATGACGCCCTATCTCGCGTTCTGGGTACCGTCGCATCTGGGCGGCTCCGGCGTGCTGGCGACCGTCGCCTGCGGACTTTATGTGAGCTGGAACGGGCCACGCCTGATCCCCTTTGCCACGCGGCTGCAAGGAATTTTCTTCTGGGACCTGATCGTCTATCTGATCGAGGGCCTGGTGTTCCTGATCACCGGCCTGCAGGCGCGCACGCTGATCGAGCAGACGCACGCCTTCTCGATCCACGATCTGCTGATCGCGACCGCCTGCACGACGCTGATCGCCATCGCGGCCCGTTTCATTTGGGTGTTTCCGGCCACCTATATCCCGCGCTGGGTCAGTCCGCGGCTGGCCAAGCGCGATCCCTCGCCGCCGTGGCGCGGCGTGTTTTTCCTCGCCTTCACTGGCGTGCGCGGCGTCGACTCGCTCGCGGTTGCGCTCGCCATTCCCTACGCGGTGGTCAACGGGTCACCGTTTCCGCACCGCGACCTCATTTTGTTCGTGACCTTCGGCGTCATCATCGTGACGCTGATCGGCCAGGGCGCGATGCTGCCTTGGGTCGTCCGCTGGCTCGGGCTCCATCATCTCGGCAAGCAGGAGCGCAAGGACGAGATCAAGCACGAGCTCTCCGCGCGCCAGGCCGCGCTGAAGGAAGTCAGGAAACGGCTGGAGAAAGTTATTAAGGAGCACGACCTGCCGGACGAGGCGATCGAGCACTTGCGCACGCGCAATCAAAGCCGCGTGCAGATCCTGCCCACGAACCTGACCGAGGGCCTCGATCACATGCGGCAAACCGCCAAGATCAAGGCTGAGTTGATCGAAGCCGAGCGCGATTTCATCTATCAGCTGCTGCGCGACGGCAAGATCACCGACGAGGCGCGCCGCCGGATCGAATATGAATTGGATCTGGAGGAAGCCAGCGTCGCCAACCGCGCAACGGACGGCGGCGGGTGGATGTAGCTCTTTCTTATCCCCGCTCGCGGGGGAGGGTAGCCGCGAGCACCTGCGAGC
>DAIMKK010000156.1:0-5091 GCA_036721745.1 Pseudolabrys sp.
AAGTCGACGTCACCGCCGACGACGGCGTGTGGCACCAGCTCTGGGTGATCGCCGACGACACCACTATCGACAGGCTAAGCGCCGCCTTCGACGCGCTGCCGGCGATCTACATCGCCGACGGCCATCACCGCTCGGCGGCGGCCGCGCGTGTCTCTGCGCGCTTTCAGGCTGAGTGGGAACCGGTCAGCCGCCCGGAAAACGCGCCCACTTTAAATATTGGAGCGCGTTCGGACGCAAAACCGGAATCCACTTTTGCTGAACGCGCTCCGGCGCGCAAAGGCGACGGCTCGCACCAATTTTTCCTATCGGTGATCTTCCCCGAACGCGAAATGACCATCCTCGATTACAATCGCGTGGTTAAGGATTTGAATGGGCTTAGCGCGGAGCAATTTCTCGCGGCGCTCGCGAAAAGCTTCACGGTGACCGCGTCGGACCAGCCGGTGCGCCCGGCCTCCGCGCACGATTACGGCATGTTTCTCGCCCGCCATTGGTACAAACTCAGCATCCGCCCCGATCTGGTTCCGAGCGATCCGATCGGCCGGCTGCCGATCACGGTTCTCGCCCGCAACGTGATCGAACCGCTGCTCGGCATCAAAGACCCGCGCACCGACAAGCGTATCGATTTCGTCGGCGGCGCGCGCGGCCTCGAAGGACTCGAGTCCCGTGTGATATCCGGCGAGATGGCGGTCGCCTTCGCGCTTTATCCAACGCAGATGGCCGACCTGATGGCGGTGGCCAATGCCGGCCTCATCATGCCGCCGAAGTCGACCTGGTTCGAGCCCAAGCTCGCCGACGGCATGGTCAATCACGTGCTAGATTGAGCTGCTCCCACGCAAGCTCACTGCCGCGTGATGCGTGGCTTGATATATGTCAATTCGCTTGTAGGCGGTCGCAGTATTTTGCCGACATGGCACAAAAGATTCGCGATCACTGTGAACCGACGTGCCCGATTTGCGGGATTTCGATGGTGCTTGTGCGTATCGATCCTAGGGTTACGTCTTTTACCGAGTTACGCACCTTCCGCTGCTTTGCCTGTGACGACGTACGGGCGACTGAGCAAAAGACGCTTCTGTTTACGCGGGTCGCTGCGATAGACCGCCCGGCGCGCACGAGAGCCGCCTGATCTTCCCGGCCGGCGCACGCCTGCGCCGTCCGAAGCCTAACGAGACGGCGATTACTGCAAACTCAGCGCCACGAAGCTCGGGTCGCCGTCCGGCGTCACCACCAGCAGCACCACGGCCTTCTTGCCGTCCTTCTTGAGTTTCTCGATGCGCTGCTGCAATTCGGCCGCGCTGCCGACCGGCTGCTGCTGCACTTCGGCGATCACCATGCCGGGCTGCAGGTGTTTTTCCGCTGCCGCCGAATTGCTATCGACGCCGGTGATCAACACGCCCTTCACCTTGTCCTTGATCTTATGCTGATTGCGCAAATCGGTTGTCAGATCGGCGAGGTCGAGACCAAGCGCCTTCTTCACCGCCGTCTTTTCTTCCGCGTCGTCTTTCTTCGGCGTCAGCGCGGCCACTTTCTTGTCGTCCTCGAGCCGGCCGAGCTTGACGGTCTTCTTTTCTTCCTTGCCCTTGCGGATGATCGTCACCTCGACGTCCTTGCCGACCGGCGTCTCGGCGACGATCTTCGGCAGGTCGCGCATCTCCCTGATGTCCTTGCCGTCGAACTTGACGATGACGTCGCCCGGCTCGATGCCGGCGGGCTTGGCCGGGCCCTTGTCGTCGATACCGGCGATTAGCGCGCCGCGCGTCGGTTTGACGTTGAGGCTATCGGCGATCTCGTCGGTCACCTGCTGAATGCGCACGCCGAGCCAACCGCGCCGCACTTCCTTGTACTGGCGCAACTGATCGATCACCCCCACCACGGTCTTCGACGGCACCGCGAAACCGATGCCGATCGAGCCACCCGACGGCGAAATAATCGCGGTGTTGACACCGATCACATCGCCATTGAGGTTGAACAGCGGCCCGCCCGAATTGCCGCGATTGATGGCGGCGTCGGTCTGAATGTAATTGTCGTACGGGCCGGAATTGATGTCGCGGTTGCGCGCCGAAACGATGCCGGCGGTCACCGTGCCGCCCAGGCTGAACGGATTGCCGATCGCGATTACCCATTCGCCCAGCCGTAATTTGTCCGAGTCGCCGAATTTCACCGCCTTGAGCGGCTTGTCCGGCTTGACCAGCAAGAGCGCGAGATCGGTTTTGGTATCGCGCCCGACGATTTCGGCTTTCAGCGTAGTGCCGTCGTTAAGAATGACGTTGATTTCGTCAGCGTCGGCGATCACGTGGTTGTTGGTCACGACAAGTCCGGACGCATCGATGATGAAGCCGGAGCCGAGCGAATTGACCCGGCGCGGCGTCTGGCCGCCATTGGGGCCGCCTTGGCCGCGGCGGTTCTTGAAGAACTCGTCGAAGAATTCCTCGAACGGCGAGCCGGGCGGCAATTGCGGCATCGCGTTGTTGCTCATGTCCACGGTCTGCTTGGTCGAAATATTGACCACCGCATCGATCACGGCTTCCGCCACGTCGGAGATATTGTCCGGCCCGCGCGCCGCGGCTGAACCGGTCAGACCAGGCCAAGCGATTGCGGCGGCGGCGAAAATCGCCAGGCCGAAGCGGCCGGCCCGATGCGTCATAGGGTTGAGGATAGCGCCCATGGGCGTCAATTCTCCTGGGAAAAGGCGTCAAACCGCGACAGTGCCGCCGGATTCACGGCGATTCAAGGGCATCGGCCATCAACAACATGAGAGACCGATTCGCCCGCAAATACGACAGGTCAGTTGCGCACCAACCACACCAAGATCAGGCCGACGACCGCCGAACCGATACCGATCGCGCGTAAGGACGCCTCCGGCGTTTCCATGACGCTCGCCATCGCCCGCTTGGCCGCGCCGGGAAAGGCGGCAAATACCAGGCCCTCGATCACGAAGACCAGTCCGAGCGCGGCCAGGAAATCAGGCATGCCGGCCGCGCCCTATTTTTCTTCTTTGCGCATGATCTATTCCGAAAACCGGTGTCCACTTTTCGGGATCATGCGTTATTTGGCCGTTGCGGCCGGCGGCGCCGTCACCGCGGGCATCTTGCCGGACGGATTGTTGAAGTAGCGGAAGAAGTTGGTATCCGGTTTGAGCAGGAACCGCGTGTCGGAATGCTTGAGGCCGGCCTCGTAGGCTTGCATCGAACGGTAGAAGGCGAAGAAGTCCGGATCCTTGTTGAAGGCGTCGGCGAAGATCAGGTTGCGGGTGGCGTCGCCCTCGCCGCGGGTCTGCTCGGACTTGTTGGTGGCGTCCGCCACCAGGACGGTCACCTCGCGGTCGGCGCGCGAGCGGATCTCCTGCGCGCGCTGGGCGCCTTGCGCGCGGAATTCCGCCGCCTCGCGTTGGCGCTCGGTCTGCATGCGCTGATAGACCGCTTGGCTGTTCTGCTCCGGCAGGTCGGCGCGCCGGATACGCACGTCGACCACCGAGATGCCGTAGCCGGTCGCCTCATGATCGACCAGTTCGCGGATGCGCGCCATCAGATCGGCGCGCTGGTCGCGCACGACGTGGGTGAAGGTCACCTCGCCGAGCACGCGGCGCAGCGCCGAGTTGAGTAGAATGGCGAGCTGTGAATTGGCGCCCTGGATCGACCCTAGCGTCTGATAAAAACGCAGCGAATCCGTGATTTTGTAGCGCGCGAAGGCATCGACCACCAGCCGCTTCTGGTCGGAGGCAATCACTTCCTGCGCCGGTGCTTCCAGGTCGAGGATGCGCTTGTCGATATCGATCACGCTGTCGATGAACGGTACCTTGACGTGCAGGCCCGGCTCGCCGACCACGTGCACCGGCTGACCGAGACGAACCACCAGCGCCTGCTGCGTCTGATAGACGGTGAACAGCGCGCTATAGGCGACGACCAGCGCGGCGAAGGTGAGAACGGCGATGACGCCGCCTAAGACGTTGAGTCTCATCGCTGGCCTCCCGTCGCGGGCTGGCTGCGCGGCTGCGCCGGAAGGCCGAGCTCATTGAGCGGCAGGTAGGGCACGACACCCTGCCCGCCCTGATTGGTATCCACGATAATCTTGCTGGAGCCGCCGAGTACGCGCTCCATGGTTTCCAGATACATGCGCTCGCGGGTGACGTCGGGCGCTTTCTTGTATTGCTCGTAGATCTTCAAGAAGCGCGAGGTCTGGCCGGTGGCTTCCGCCACGGTCTGCGACTTGTAGGCTTCCGCGGCCTGCGTGATCTTGGCCACATTGCCGCGCGCTTCCGGCACCACCCGGTTGGCGTAAGTCTGCGCCTCGTTTTGCGCGCGCTCAAGGTCGGCGCGCGCCGCCTGCACGTCGCGGAAGGCGTCGATCACCTGCGCCGGCGGATCGACCTTCTGCAATTGAACCTGCTGCACAAAGATGCCAGCGCCGTAGTGGTCGAGCGTCTTCTGCATCAGCTCCTGCACGGCATTCTCGACGGTTTGCCGCGCGCCGGTGAGGATCGGCTGAATTTCGGAGCGGCCGACCACCTCGCGCATGGCGCTCTCGGCCACCGCCTTCACGGTGCCTTCCGGGTTCTGGATGTTGAAAAGGTAATCGCCGACGCCGGTCGGCTTCACCTTCCAGAGCACGGAGAAATTGACGTCGACAATGTTCTCGTCGCCGGTGAGCATCAGGCTTTCCTCCGGCACTTCGCGCGATGCGGAACGCCGTCCGTCCTCGACCTGGCGCATGCCGATGTCGATCTTGTTGACGCGCAGCGCCTTGGGCGTGAGCACGCTCTCGATCGGATAAGGCAAATGGTAATTCAAGCCGGGCTGCACTTCGCGCACGTCCTTGCCGAAGCGCAGCACCACGCCGAGCTCGTCCGGTTCGACCCGGAAGAAGCCGGAGAAACCCCACAGCACGATGGCCGCAAGGCCGAGCAGCGCGAAGCCCTTGCCTCCGAGATTGCCGCCCGGTAGCACGCGGCGCAGTTTGTCCTGACCGCGACGGAGGATTTCCTCCAGATCCGGCGGCGTCGAGCCGCCCGGCGATTGCGGTCCGGAGCCCCAGGGACCCTTGCCGCCCGAGCCCCATGGCCCGCCGCCGCCCCCGCCGCCCTGATTACTCCATGGC
>DAIMKK010000156.1:5101-6606 GCA_036721745.1 Pseudolabrys sp.
GCTTGTGTCTTACCGGCTGGTCCTTAGTTGGGAGGGGTTATAGGGGACGCAAGGCCGCGTTACAACGCGCCCTCAAACTGCCTTTTACCGCGTTTTGCCCAGGTTTAGCGCCTTAAATATGTCGCGACCGCGTAGCTGGCGCTGTCGTCCGGCCCGGCCTCACGTCTCTCGCGCTTGGCCTCGTACCAATGCTTCGCATCGATGACCGGGAAATGGACGTCGCCGTCCGGACTGGCATGAACGTGGGTGATCTCAAGGCGATCCGCCAGCGGCATGGCGGCCGCGAAGATGTCGGCGCCGCCGATGACCATGATCTCGTTGGCGCCACGTTTCTCGGCGTCCTTGCGGGCCAGTTCGAGCGCCGCCTGCAAACTCGCCGTGGTCACGACGCCCTCGGCGGAAAATTTCGGATCGCGCGTGATCACGATATTGCCGCGGCGGTCGAGCGCCTTGCCGATCGACTGGAAGGTCTTGCGGCCCATGATCACCGGCTTGTCGATGGTGAGCGCGCGGAAATGCCGGAGATCGGATCTGATCTTCCACGGCAACTGGCCGTCGCGGCCGATCACGTTGTTCTCGCCGACGGCGGCGACCAGCACGATCTTCATCGCTGCGCCCCCTCGTTGGCGAAAGCCTGCAAGGCCTTCCCGCTCAAGCGGCAGATGCGCCACTCATCCATCACGTGCGCCCCGATCGAGCGATAAAATTCAATCGACGGCGCGTTCCAGTCGAGCACCGCCCACTCGAAACGCGCGTAGCCCTCCTTGACACATCGCTGCGCCAGCCGCGTCATCAAGGCCTTGCCGATGCCTTTACCGCGAAAGGCCGGTCGTACGAACAGATCCTCCACATAGATGCCGTGCCGGCCGCGAAAGGTCGAGAAGTTAAGAAACCAGACCGAAAAACCCGCCGGCTCGCCGTTCCATTCCGCGATGTCGCAAAACAAACCCGGCTGCGCCGAGAACAACGCGGCGGCAATTTGCTCGGGCGTCGCATCCACCTCGTTCGACAGTTTTTCGTAGTCCGCCAACTCGTGCACCAACGCAAAGATCAGCGCTGCATCCGCTGGCACCGCCGCGCGGATCGCGAGGCTCATACTGCCACCGCAGCCTTGATGTGCGGATGCGCGTCATAGCCTTCGACGGTGAAATCCTCGTAGCGGAAGCCGAAAATATCCTTCACCGCCGGATTGAGCCGCATGATCGGCAGCGCGCGGGGCGCGCGCGACAATTGCAGCCGCGCCTGCTCCAAATGATTCAAATAAAGATGCGCGTCGCCAAACGTATGAATGAATTCGCCCGGCTTGAAGCCCGTCATCTGCGCCACCATCAGCGTCAACAACGCGTAGGACGCGATGTTGAACGGCACGCCGAGGAAAACGTCGGCCGAGCGCTGGTAGAGCTGGCACGACAATCGCCCATTGGCGACGTAAAACTGGAACAGGCAGTGACACGGCGGCAGCGCCATCTTGTCGACGTCGGCCGGGTTCCAGGCGGTGACGATCA
>DAIMKK010000157.1:0-6591 GCA_036721745.1 Pseudolabrys sp.
GCTCTATAAGAAGCGGCTGCAGCAGGAACGCGGCGAGCCGTTCCCGCAGGATCCGCACGAGCAATTATGGGGCGCAATCGGCGCGGTGTTCGGTTCCTGGATGAACCAGCGCGCCAATACCTACCGCCGTCTGCACAATATTCCGGAAAGCTGGGGCACCGCGGTCAACGTGCAGGCCATGGTGTTCGGCAATATGGGCGACACCTCCGCGACCGGGGTCGCCTTCACGCGCAATCCGTCCACCGGCGAGAGAAAGCTGTACGGCGAATTCCTCATCAACGCGCAGGGCGAGGACGTGGTCGCCGGCATCCGCACGCCGCAGGAAATCAGCGAGGCCGCGCGCGTCGAGGCCGGCTCCGACAAGCCGTCGATGGAAAGCACGCTGCCCAAGGCTTATTCGGAACTCAAGCGCATCTACAACACGCTTGAGCGCCACTATCGCGACATGCAGGACCTCGAATTCACGGTCGAGCAAAACAAGCTGTGGATGCTGCAAACGCGTTCGGGCAAACGCACCGCCAGGGCTGCGCTGCGCATCGCGGTCGAACTCGCCAACGAGGGCCTCATCTCCAAGAACGAGGCCGTGCTGCGCGTCGATCCGCTGGCGCTCGATCAGCTCCTGCATCCGACCATCGATCCGCGCGCGCACCGGCGCGTCGTCGCCACCGGCCTGCCGGCATCGCCCGGCGCGGCCTCGGGCGAGATCGTGTTCTCGCCGGACGAGGCGGCACAACTCAAAGCCGACGGCAAGAAGGTCATCCTGGTGCGGGTGGAAACATCACCCGAAGACATACACGGCATGCACGCGGCGGAAGGCATCCTCACCACCCGTGGCGGCATGACCTCGCATGCGGCGGTTGTCGCGCGCGGCATGGGCAAGCCCTGCGTCTCCGGCGCAGGCTCTTTACGCGTCGATTACAATGCCGGCACCATGACGGCCGGCGGACAGAGCTTCAAGAAAGGCGACTTCATCACCGTCGATGGCTCCACTGGCCAAGTGCTGGCCGGCAAGGTCGAGATGATTGAGCCGCAACTGTCCGGCGAATTTTCCACGCTGATCGGCTGGGCCGACAAAGTGCGCAAGCTCGGCGTGCGCGCCAACGCCGACACGCCGGCGGATGCGAAAGCGGCGGTGCGTTTCGGCGCCGAGGGCATCGGACTCTGCCGCACCGAGCACATGTTCTTCGACGAAGACCGCATCCAGGCGGTGCGCGAAATGATCCTGGCCGACGACGAAAAATCGCGCCGCACCGCGCTCGCCAAGCTGCTGCCGATGCAGCGCGCCGATTTTGTCGAATTGTTCGAGATCATGGACGGCCGGCCGGTGACCATCCGGCTGCTCGATCCGCCGCTGCACGAGTTTCTGCCGCACGGCGAAAAAGAGATCGCCGAAGTCGCGGCCGCTATGGGCGCCGATCCGCGCAAGCTCGCCGACCGCGCGCGCGAACTGGCCGAATTCAACCCGATGCTCGGCTTTCGCGGCTGCCGCATCGCCATCGCCTATCCGGAAGTCGCCGAGATGCAGGCGCGCGCGATCTTCGAGGCCGCGGTCGAAGCGGCCAAGTACACCGGCAAGCCCGTCGTGCCTGAGGTGATGGTGCCGCTGATCGCGACCAAGGCCGAATTCGACCTGGTGAAGGCGCGCATCGACGCCATGGCAAAGGCGGTGGCGAAGGAGATCGGCGCTAAGCTCAATTACCAGGTCGGCACCATGATCGAATTGCCGCGCGCCGCGTTGATGGCCGGCGAGATCGCCGAGACCGCCGAATTTTTCTCGTTCGGCACTAACGATCTCACTCAGACGACCTTCGGCATTTCACGCGACGATGCCGCGAGCTTCCTCGGTATCTATACCGCGCGCGGCATCCTGCCCGGCGATCCGTTCGTGTCGATCGATCAGCAGGGCGTCGGCGAACTGGTGCGCATTGGTGTCGAGCGCGGACGAAAAGTCAGGCCGAAGCTCAAGGTCGGTATCTGCGGGGAACACGGCGGCGACCCAGCGTCGGTCGCCTTCTGTCACGAGGTCAAGCTCGATTATGTGTCGTGCTCGCCGTTCCGCGTGCCGATCGCGCGGCTCGCCGCCGCGCAGGCTGCCTTGGGCAAGGCCGCGGCCAGCACGGCGTGAACTCGATCGCCGGCCGGGCATCTTCATGCCGGCATTGGCGGCGAGCGATTGCATTATGGTTAATGTTTGTTTCCCAACGGTTGCTCGCCAAATCGCGAGCAACTTGCACGCTGCACCAATTCACAGCGGCGAGTTGGGAATGCTGCGCCGCGCGCAGTTAACACGTTCGCAAGGTTAATCAGTCCATAAAAAAACCGGTCGCATTGTCTGCGATCTGGCGGCCTTTGCCGGCAAGCGCATGATCCCGAACGGCGCGTCCTCGATTCGATCGGGGATGGGAACTGGTTTCGGGCGTGCGCCGAGTAAACGTTGTTGCGTGGCGTGAGCTTTGGTCATGGCGGTTTTTCGTAGGCGTCAACGGCGGAGACGAGCGCCGATCGCAATCGGCGCGCTGGCGTTCGCACTGCTGCCCAGCACGATCGGTTTTCAGGACCTCGGCGCGTTACTGGCGCGCCAGCCGGGAGTTGCCGCGCGCGCGCAGAAACATGTGATCGCCTCGCCGTTTGGCACCATCCACGCCGCCACTTTCAGTCTGCCGACCCCGATCGGCACCGCCATCCCCCATCCGCCGCTTTATGCGCTGGCCAATTTCGACCCGGCCGACATTACCGGCTCGATCGCCTCGCAGTTCCTCGGCGACCCGAACGCGCCAATGCAATTTCCCACCGTCAATCGCACCAGCAAGCGCGACTCGTTGCTGGCGCGGCAGCGCGAGCCGCTGCCGCCGCTGCCGCCGCTCGTTTCAATCGAGCCGGGTCTGCAGGCACAGACCGATGCGCCGTTCATGGGCGAACAGGCCGATAGCCGCTTCGATCCCTACTTGGAGTACCAATTCGCCTCGGCTCCGGACCAGCAACCGGCCTTGCCCGGTATGCACCCGTCCGCTGCGGACATCGCGCCCGGCGGTAAGGACGGTTCGCAAATCTATTTCGGCGCCGATCCGCTGGCCGAGGGACAGGAAACGATCATGCCCTGGACGGCGGGCGAAGCGCCGGTGGTGATGGCGTCCGTCGATCCCGACATCAAGCAGTCGGCGCTCGCTCCGCCGCTGCCCGGCGGCGAAGACAATGCCGGAGAAACCATCGCCGGCAAAGGCGAAGTCACCGGCGTCGACCAACGGCCGAAATCGCCGGCGGAGCGATTGGCGCTCACCGGCCCAACGCTCGCCAAGGCGGAGAAATGTCTCGCCAACGCGGTCTACTTCGAAGCGCGCGGCGAATCTGTGCGCGGGCAGATCGCGGTGGCGCAGGTGGTGATGAACCGGGTGTTTTCGCCGTTCTATCCGAAAGACGTCTGCAGCGTGGTCTATCAGAACGCCAACCGCCATCTCGCTTGCCAGTTCACCTTCGCCTGCGACGGCATCCCGGACGTGGTGACCGAGCCGGATGCCTATGCGCGCGCCCAGCGCATCGCGCACGATATGATCGGCGGCAAGCTGTGGATGCCGGAGGTGGCGAAGGCCACCCACTATCACGCCTTTTGGGTGCATCCCGATTGGGTCAACGAAATGAAAAAAATCTACAAGCTCGGCGTGCACGCTTTCTATCGCCCACTCACATGGGGCGATGGTTCCGACGAGCCGACCTGGGGCGATGCCAAGGCGACCGAAGCTGAAGCCGCTAAAGAAGAAATAGAGTCGCCGGTCAGCCATAGCCTGGAATGGTTGCGCTCGGACGAGGGGCAGGCGTTTGCGCGCGAAAGTGCACGCAAATAGCGTACTGAACGCGAGCCATGCGCGGCGCATATGGCTAGCATCACGAAGATTCGTTTTGGTTAGGCCCGCGGGGTCTATAGGGTCCGGCCCGATCGTTTTGGCCGGAGAGACCCCACGATGGCATTGCAAGGCGCGGTTACGAAAACGGAGGCCGGCGTCGGCTGGCGCACGCCATTCGTCATCCTGGTTTGCGGCGGCCTGATTGGTGCGATCAGCTTCGGGCCGCGCGCCGCGCTTGGCCTGTTCCTGACGCCGATGTCGTCGGCTCACGGTTGGAGCCGCGAAGTATTCGCGCTGGCGCTGGCGATCCAGGTGCTGGTCTGGGGCACCGCGCAGCCCTTCGTCGGCGCCATTGCCGATCGATTCGGCTCGCTGCGCGTGCTGGCCGCCGGCGCAGTACTCTACTGTGCAGGCCTTGCGCTGATGGCCTATTCAACCACGCCAGGCGAGCTCAGCCTGACCGCCGGCCTATTGACCGGCCTCGGCATCGCCGGCAGCTCGTTCACGATTGTTATCGCGGCCTTCAGCAAGCTGATGCCGCTGCATATGCGCACGCTCGCGTTCGGTGTCGGCACCGCGGCCGGCTCGTTCGGACAATTCCTATTTTCGCCATTGGCGGTCGGGTTTATCGATTGGTTCGGCTGGCAGCATGCGCTGGTCGCGTTCGGCATCATTACGCTGCTGATCGTTCCACTGTCGCTCGCGGTGCGCACGGCGCCGATGGATATGGGCGCCAAGCCCGGCGCCCCCGATAAGCAGTCACTGCTGCATGCGCTGGCCGAGGCTTTCGGTCACCGCTCCTACATTTTGCTGGTGCTCGGTTTCTTCACCTGCGGCTTCCAGTTGCTGTTCATCACCGTGCATTTGCCGGCGTATCTGGTCGATCGCGGGCTTTCGGCTGAAACCGGCGCCTGGGCTATCGGCACCATCGGGTTGTTCAATATCGTCGGCTCGATCACGGCCGGCTGGCTCGGCGACCGCATGCCCAAGCGCTATCTGTTGTCGATCATATATGTGCTGCGCTCGCTGGCGGTGATCGTGTTCATCAGCCTGCCGGTGACGCCGGCCTCGGCCATCGTGTTTGGCGCGGCGATGGGACTGCTGTGGCTGTCGACCGTGCCGCCCACCTCGGCGCTGGTGGCTTTGATGTTCGGAACGCGCTGGATGGCGACTTTGTTCGGCTTCGCATTCTTCAGCCACCAGGTCGGCGGCTTCCTCGGAGTATGGCTGGGCGGCATCCTGTTCGAGCGTACCGGCTCGTATAACGTGGTGTGGTGGCTGTCGGTGCTGTTCGGCGTGCTGTCGGCGATCATCAACCTGCCCATCGTCGAGAAGCCGATCGAACGTCTGGCCCCGATCCCGGTCTGAACGACTTGCGCGCGCCTGCTTGACGCGCCAAGAAGGCCCTCAAAGCATGTTCTGCTGCGAGGTACCTATGGCGACATTCAAGGCGATCGTGATCGAGAAAACGGACGCCGGCACCAAAGCCGTGCTGACCGATTTTGACGAAGCCAATCTGATGGACGGCGACGTCACCGTCCGCGTGGAATTTTCCACGGTCAATTACAAAGACGGTCTCGCCATCACCGGCATATCGCCGGTGGTGCGCCGTTTCCCGATGATCGCCGGCATCGATTTCTCCGGCACCGTCGAGGCCTCCAGCCATCCGGCCTGGAAGCCGGGCGACAAAGTGATCCTCAACGGCTGGGGCTGCGGCGAGACGCATCTTGGCGCCTATGGCGAGAAGGCGCGGGTGAAGGGCGACTGGCTGGTGCCGCTGCCGGTAAGCATGAGCGCGCGCGAGGCAATGGCGATCGGCACTGCGGGATACACGGCGATGCTGGCGGTGATGGCGCTGGAACGCCACGGCCTGACGCCCGAGCGCGGGCCCATCGCAGTGACCGGCGCTGCCGGCGGCGTCGGCTCGGTCGCCGTCGCGATCCTGGCCAAGCGCGGCTTTAGCGTCAGCGCGGTCACCGGCCGTCCGCAGGAGGCCGACTACCTCAAGGCCTTGGGCGCGGCCGAGATCGTCGAGCGCAAGGACTTGGCCGGGCCGCCCAAAGCGCTGGCCAAGGAGCGCTGGGCGGGGGCGGTCGATTGCGTAGGCTCCACCACGCTCGCCAACCTGCTGTCGATGACCCGCTATGGGGGAGCGGTGGCCGCTTGCGGGCTTGCCGGCGGCATGGACCTGCCGGCCTCGGTGGCGCCGTTTATTCTTCGTGGCGTGTGTCTTTACGGCATCGATTCCGTGATGTGCTCGATTTCGCGCCGCCGGGAGGCCTGGAAACGCTTGGAAACCGACTTGGATCGCCAAAAACTAGCCTCAATGACCCAGGAAATAGACCTTTCCGGAGTTCCGGCGGCGGCAGCTTCCATCCTGGCCGGCCAGGTGCGCGGGCGAATCGTGGTGAAAATCGGGTAACCATGTTTAGGATTTAGCGACGAACGGCAGGTAGAGTTCGGCAGGCTCGAAAAACAGGCCGTGGGTTCGGTAAACCGGTGGCGTCATGCGGAGTTCGGTGATGGTGCGTAAAGTTGTGTTACTGGTCGCCCTGCTGGCCGCGGTGCCGGCGGTTGCCGGCGAAATGAGCGCCGACGAGGCGCGCCGCTTCGTCATCGGCAAGATGTTCTCCTACACCTGTTTCGAAGGCACGCGCGGGCAGGGCCGGGTCCATTCCGACGGCTCGGTGGTCGGCTCCATCCAATTCCGCGGTCAAGGCCAGGTGCGCTACGCCGCGCTGCCGCCCGGCAC
>DAIMKK010000158.1:0-6584 GCA_036721745.1 Pseudolabrys sp.
TTCGCGGTCATCACATGGGCGCGGCCTTTCGATCCGATATGCGCGCTCATGCCGCCGATATTGATGATGGTGCCGCCGCCGGCCTTTTTCATCGCCGGCAAACAAGCGTGCACACCGTGGAACGCTGAGTCGAGCGTGGCGTCCATGATCTCGCGCCACTCGGCGTAGCTCATCTCGTCGATCGGCTTTTCGCGCCGCAGCGAGGCGTTGTTCACGAGGATGTCGATGCGGCCGAAGGCTTTCAGCGCGGCCTGCGCCATCGCCTCCACCGCAGCGGGATCAGCGACATCGGCGAGGACAGCGATCGCCTTGCCGCCAGCCGCCGCGATCTCAGCGACAACGGCGTCGGCTTCCGCCTGGTTGGAGCGCGCGTTGACCACCACCGCCGCGCCGGCTCGCGCCAAATGCAGCGCAATGGCGCGCCCAATGTTGCGCCCCGCGCCGGTGACGACGGCGGCCTTGCCGGCCAGTTCCTTGTCAGACATTCGACTATCCCCGTAATGGCGCAAGATCGATCTTGCCCGCGTAAAGTTTGGAAAGCAGTTTGATCGCGGCGGCGCTGCGCTTGTCGTCCCAGCCGCCGTAGCGCGCGTTGAGCGCGAATTTCTCCTCGATGTCGGCGCGCGTGAGCGGCTCGTTGGCGCCGCCGCGGAAATGCGGCTGGCGCTCCTCGATGACGCTACCGCCCTTGAGCACGGCGCGGATGTGGCCGGTGAAGCCGTTCGGGTAAGGGTTGTCCGGGTCGATCACGTAACGTACCTTGGCGGCGAGCGCGAGCACGGCCTCGTCGTGCACCGCCTGGTCGGTGAAGGCATCGAGTCCGACGCCGCCGCGCACGAAGCCGGTGGCGAGAATGAAGGGCGTGGCGAATTTCGCGGCGTAGCCGTTAGGCGGCCGCTGCTTGGCCGCAAGCGGCTCCCACAGCCGATGCACCGTGCCTTCCGCCACCTCGCAGATCATTTCCTTGACGTCGGTTGGCTTGATGCCGCGCGCGGCCAGCCGCCGGGCGCAGTCGATATAAGGATGCGCCATGGTGCCGCACGGATAGGGCTTGAAGGCGAGCGTCTCGGTCACCCAGCGGCTGCCGAAATCGTCGAGCGCGGCGTAGTCGCCCTCAGTGGTATGCGCGAAGCCGTGAAACAATCCATGCACGCCCTCGAAAACCGTGCGCGGGCCGAGGAAACCGCCGCGCGCCAAAAGCGCCGCGCGCAGGCCCGATTGCGCGGCCCAGCCGGGATGCAGGCGCTTGGTCCAGGTCCCTTCGGCGAGATATTCAATGATGCCGGAGGCGAAGCTGCCGGCGATGCCGAACGCATCGACGAGCTGCTTGGCGTTGAGGCCGAGCGCGACGCCACAGCCTGCGGCAGCACCCATCACGCCGAAAATCGCGGTCGGATGGAAGCCCGCCTTGTGCACCGCCTTCGGCACCACCGTCGAGAGCCGGCACATGGTCTCGGTGCCGACCGCGATACCTAAAAGCGCCGCCGCGCCGTCCGGCCGGTGGCGCTCGCAGGCTGCGAGCACCGCCGGCACAATGACCGCGCCGGCATGCACCGGACCACCCTCGAAGGTATCGTCGAAATCCTCGCCGTGCGCCGCGGTGCCGTTGACGAAAGCGGCGCCAGCGGAACTCGAAGTGCGCGCATGACCGATCGCGGTGCACGGCCCGTCGTCGTCGAGGCCTGCGAGCGCGGCCTGGATGTAATCCTCGTTGCGCGCGGTGACGCAAAGACCCGCCACGTCGACGAGCAGGTCCTCACATTTGCGGCGCACGGCGGCGGGCAGCGTAGGAGCGTCGAGCGCCACGATGCGCGCGGCGAGCCGTTCGGCGACGGAAATTTTAGGGAGTTCGGCGGCCATTGCAATTATCCGATTGCGACATTGCGGCGCGCGTTGCCGCGGCCGCGCAAGCTGTTGGCCAGCGCCACCACGCTGAAAGTGATGATCAGCATGAACAGGCCGAGCACCGAAATGGCGGCGAGATCGCCGCTTTCATTGAGATCGTAGATCAGCACCGACAGCACCTTGGTTTGCGAGGTGAACAGCATGATCGCCGCCGACAATTCACGGATCACGCCGACGAAGACGAAGCACCAGGTCGCGATCACGCTGGTGCGCAGCAGCGGCGCGGTGATCTGCCACAGCGCGCGCAGCCGCGTTGCCCCCAGAATGCGGCTGGCGTCCTCCAATTCTGGATGCACCGAGCGGAACGCCGATTGCAGCTGCTGATAGGCGGCCGGCATGGCCAGCGTGACGAAGGCGATCAGCAAAATCCACAAGGTCCCGTACAGCACGAAAGGCGGCCGCGTGTAGGTGAAGAACAAGCCGACGCCGAGCACGATGCCGGGAATGGCGACCGGCGCGGTCGCCAGGAACCCGAGCACGCGATAGCCGCTAACCGCTTGGCGTGTGGTGACGTAGGAGATCACCAACGCGAGGATCGTGCCGCAAGTCGCCGCCAAGATGCCGAGGATAAACGTATTGCGCAGCGCCAGCGACGTCGCCGACAATTCGAAGAACACGAAATGCAGGTTCTGCAAGGTGAAATTGTTGAGCGAGACCAGATGCGAGGCAATCTTGGAGAACGACGCATTGAGCAACGCGAAATATGGCAGGAATACCGGGCACATCAACACCAGCATCGCAACCGCTAGCATCACCCAGCGCCAGGGCCCAAGCCGCACGATACGCGGCTCGCTGTTCTTGCCGCCGACCACCGAATAACCGCGGCGGCCCAGCACCATGTGCTCGGCGCGCAACAGCATGATGGTCAACACCAACAGCGGCAGCGAGGCGGCGGCGGCGAGCTCCGGCTTGGGCGGGAACTGGAACAGGCTCCAGATCTTGGTGGTGATGGTGTGGAAGCCGGCCGGCATGGCCAGGATCGCCGGCGAGCCGAACAGCGTCATCGCCTGTAGAAACGCCACCAGCGCGCCCGCCAGCACTGCCGGCAGCGCCAGTGGAATGGTGATGCGGCGCGCGGTATCCCAGGTGCTGCCGCCGAGAATGGCGGAGGCATCTTCGAGATCGCCGGGCGTGCGGTCGAGCGCATTGGCGACCAGCACGAAGACATAGGGGAACGTGTAGCAGCTGATGACGAAGACGAGGCCGGTGAAGGTGTAGATGTTGAGCAGGTGCGAATCCGGCGACGCGCCGGTGATCTCGCGGTAAAGCTGGTTGAGCAAGCCGCTATTGGGCGCCGCCAGCAACTCCCAGGCGATGGCGCCGAGGAACGGGGGCGTGACGAACGACGCCGTTACCAGAAGGCGCACGGTGCGGCGCAGCGGCATGTCGGTGCGCGCCACCAGCCAGCCCATCGGCGCGGCCACCGCGCAGCAGATCAACGCGGACAAGGTCGCGAGCGCGAAGGTGATGAGCAGCGGATCGAGAAAGTCGGCGTCCGACACCAGCCGATAAAAATTGGCAACGGTGAAGCCGCCGCTTTTGTCGGTGAAGGCGTAGTACACCAGCCACGACAGCGGCATCACGATCAGCACGAACAGGATCGCCGCGAACGCCAGCAACACCGGCTTCGAGAGATCGATCCCGAATTTGCGAGGCTTTGGCGCCGGCGTTGCTGAAATGGCGATTGTCATCAGACCTTGAAAATCTCTGCGTACCGCTTCTTGACCGCGTCCGCCTGCGCAAAGACACCTTCCGGATCTTCCTTCATCAGCTTGATGTCGGCGAGCTTGCGGATACCGGGCTTTTCCACGGTCTGGCCATGCGGTGAATACTGGCGGGCCCAATCGACGAGAAGCTGCTGGGCCTCGCGCGAGTGCATCCAGTTCTGGAACAGACGCGCCGCGTTCGGATTGGGCGCAGCCTTAAAGACCGCGCTTGGACCGGTGGCGAGCGGCGTGCCCTCCTCCGGATAGATGATGTCGACCGGCTGGCCCGCCTCCTTGTAGCGGATGACAAGATAGCCCGCGCCGTCGACCATGACCGCGCGTTCGCCGAGCGATATCCTCTTCGGCGTATCGGTCGCCGACTGGACTTGCATGACTTTCTGCTTGGCCAACTTCTCAAAATAATCCCAGCCCAGATCGCGCGCGATCTCGAACGTCGCATTCATAATCGTGCCGCTATAGGCCGGATGCGCCTTGACCAGTTTGCCCACCCATTTCGGATCGAGCAGATCTTTGAAGCTCTTCGGCGCGTCTTCCTTCTTCACCAGATTGGTGTTGTAGGCGATCGGAGAGACCAGAATTCGCGTCGTGATATTCAGCCCCTCCGGGTCGTAATAGCGCTTGTCGAAGTGTTGCGCGACCTCTTCCGGTAGGTATGGCGCCAGCCAGCCGTCGCGTTTCCAGATGATGCAATGCGCCTGGTCTGCGGTGTTGGCGACGTCGACGGCGTGGATGTTGGAGGAATACTCCTGACCGATGCGGGTAAAAACGCGCTCCGCACCGGATCGTTCAACGCGCACAACGATGCCGGGAAACTTCGCCTCAAATGCCTTGCTGAGACGTTCCGCAAACTGCAGGTCCATCGCCGTGTAGAAAGCAAGCTTGCCTTCCTTTTTCGCCGCCTCGATCAAGGCCGGCGTCACCGCTTCCGCCGCCGGCGCCGCGGCGACCCGCACGGCGAAGGCGCTGAGGCTAAGCGCGCCGGCACCTTTGAGCACATCGCGTTTCGAAAGCCGTTTGGTCATGGCGTACCCCTGCTTCTTCCCTCGACCCACGCGTGGGCTGGGGAATATTGTTTTAAACGTGGAACAGCTTGACGTAATGCGCCTTGAGTTGTTCGCCCTGTTTCAGCACAGCCGCCGGATCGTCCTTCATCAGCTTGATTTGGCTGAGCGGCGTGCGGCCGGGCTTGTCCTTGGCCTGCGGATGCGCCGAACGTAAGCCGCCGATATCGATGCAAAGCTGCTGGCACTCCGGCGTGAAGCAGAAGCTCTGGAACAGCCGCGCCGCATTCGGATTCGGCGCCGCCTTGAACAGTCCGTTCGGCCCGACGATCAGCGGCGTGCCTTCGGTGGCATAGACCGGCTCGACCGGCTGGCCGGATTCCTTCTCGTGCAGGATGATGTATTCGACGCCGTCGGCCTGCACCGCACGCTCGCCGAGCGCGATTTTCTTCGGCGGATCGGCGGCCGACTGCACCTGCAGAACGTTCTGCTGGGCGAGCTTCTCGAAATAGCCCCAGCCGAGATCACGCGAGCACTGGTAGGTCGCGGTCAGGATGGTGCCGCTGTAGCCGGGATGCGCCTTGACTATCTTGCCCTTCCACTGCGGCAGCAGCAGATCGGCGAAGCTCTTAGGCGCCTCGTCCTTTTTCACCAGGTTGGTGTTGTAGGCAATGACGCAAAGGAAGATGCGGAAACTGGCAAAGTTGCCGTCCACGTCCTGGTGCTGGGGCGGATAGAACTTGGCGACGTCCTCCGGCACGTAGGGCGCCAGCATACCCTGGTCTTTCCAGTACACCAGCAGCGAAGCGTCCGACGAGTTGACTACGTCGACAGCATGCACGTTAGCGCTATATTCCTGGCCGATGCGTTGCAGCAGGCGTTCGGCGCCGCTGCGCTCCACCTTGCAGGTGACGCCTGGATACTTGGCCTCGAACGCCTTGCCGATCTGTTCGGAAAGCTTCAGATCGATCGAAGTGTACCAGACCACCTTGCCTTCCTTCTTGGCGGCCTCGATCAGCGCCGGCGTGACGGCGCTCGCCGGCGGCGCGGCCGACAGCACGCGAGTCGAGAACGACGCTCCGGCGGCCAGCGCGCCCGAGCCGATCAACACGTCACGGCGTGACATTTTAGAGCCCTTCATCGGCGTATCCTCCAAATCTTGATCAAATTGAACTTGATCTTGTTTTTCGTCCGGCGATTTTCTTAAACGTTATCCCATTAGCGCCCGGCATTTTTCGGGTGACAGGATCAGCCAGACCGCGCTGCCCTGCGCAATGCCCTCGTCCGCGGCGGTGACGACCCGCAACTGCGTGCCGTCCTTGAGCTCAACCATATAGTCCCGGCTACCGCCGAGAAAGACCTGCCGCGTCACCGTGGCCGGCACTGTGTTTTCGGCCTGTGGCAACTGCGTCGCGGAAATTTTGATGTCGTGTGGACGGATCGAAACCGCGGCGGCGGCACCTGGCGTCAGCTTCGCCCCGACGCAGCGCAGCGCGGCGCCGGCCAGGTCAATGCGGGCTTCGTCCTGCGCCTTGCCCTTGACCACGTTGCTGGAGCCGATGAAGCGCGCGACGAATTCCGAGCGCGGCCGCTCGTAGATCTCTTCCGGCGAACCCGCCTGTTCGATCTTGCCGTGGTTCATGACGCAGATGAGGTCGGCGGTGGTCATCGCCTCCGACTGGTCGTGGGTGACGTAGACGGTCGTGTAACGATAGGCGTCGTGCAGCCGGCGCACCTCAAAGCGCATTTCCTCGCGCAGATTGGCGTCGAGATTGGACAGCGGCTCGTCGAGCAGCAACGTCTCGGGTTCCACGATCAGCGCGCGGGCGAGCGCCACGCGCTGCTGCTGGCCGCCGGACAGTTCGCCCGGATAGCGCTCGGCCAGCGGCGCCAATTTGGTAGTGGCGAGGATGGCGGCGAGCTTCTGTCGAATCGTGTCGCGGTCCATTTT
>DAIMKK010000159.1:0-6579 GCA_036721745.1 Pseudolabrys sp.
ATGTGATCAATGCCGGCTCCGGCCGCAACACCGCCACAACCGGAAAATTTCCCAGGACGATCCTAACACGCACCTTCGATTACGGCTTTGGCACTGCGCTGATGCTCAAGGACGTGCGGCTGTGCGTCGAGGAGGCCAGGGGGCTGGACGTCCCCAATGAAGTCATGCGCGCCGTCCTCGATCAATGGGAGTTCACCAATTCGGAATTCGGCGGCGAGTCGGACTTCACCGCCATCGTCAAGATGATCGAGCGCCGCGCGGGCGTCATGATAGGAAAAAAATCATGAGCGACGACATCCACGAGGTCTACGCCGTCCGCTATGCCGAACACGCGCGCATGCGCTCGGAGAACTACATTTTCGGCGATCCGCACGACGAGATGACCTCGATCTCCTATTACGTCTGGGTGATCAAAGGCTCGTACGGCACTTTCGTGTGCGACACCGGCTTCGATGAGGTGGCGGCGAAGGAACGCGGGCGCAAGATCATTCACCCCGTGGGCGAGGGGCTCAAGGCGCTCGGCGTGCAGCCCGACAAAGTGAAGCATGTGATCGCCACCCACATGCATTGGGATCATGCCGGCAATTACGATTTGTTCCCGAACGCGCGCTACCACTTCCAGGACACCGAGATGGCCTATGCCACCGGCCGCTGCATGTGTCATCAGGTGCTGCGCATGCCGTTCAGCGAGAGCGACGTGCACGCCATGATAAGCAAGATTTACGCCTACCGCGTCGATTTCCATGACGGCGTGGAAGAGCTGGCGCCCGGCATCACCGTGCACAAGATCGGCGGCCATTCGAAAGGCTTGCAATGCGTGCGGGTGAAAACTAGGCGCGGCACTGTCGTAGTCGCCTCCGATTGCATCCATCTTTACTCGCACATCGACGAGGGCCGCGTGTTCCCGATCACTTATTCGGTGGGAGACACGCTCGAAGGCTACAAAACGATCCAGAAGCTCGCCTCGTCGCGCCACCACATCGTGCCCGGCCACGACCCGGAGGTGATGAAGCTTTATCCGGCGGCGAAGGCGGGATTGGAGAATTGGATTTGCCGGTTGGACGTGGAGCCGAAGGTTTAAGCCAACCCCAATTCCGCGAAGGCGTCCTTGTGGTGCTCGGCGCTGTCGGGCGAAAAACAGCAGAACAGCACGCGCGTGATGCCGCGCGGGTGGGCCGCGATTTCCGACGCCACGGTGCCGACCGCGATGCGGGCGGCGAGATCGGCGGGAAAGCGAAAGATGCCGGTGGAGATCGCCGGATAGGCGATCGAGCCGAGCGAATGGGCGGCGGCGAGATCGAGCGCACAGCGGTAGCAGCCTGCCAGCAGCGCTTCCTCGTCCGATCCGCCGCCGTGCCACACCGGACCGACCGCGTGGATGACGTGCTTCGCTTTCAGCCGATAGCCGCGCGTGATCTTGGCGGAGCCGGTCTCGCAGCCGCCCAGCGTCTCGCACTCCTCTCGCAGCCCCGGCCCGGCGGCGCGATGGATGGCGCCGTCCACGCCGCCGCCGCCCAAGAGCGAGCGGTTCGCCGCATTGACGATTGCCGCCACGTCGAGCGTGGTGATGTCGGCGACCAGGATATCGAGTTGCGTCTCGCCGATCTCGGCGCTGAGCAGCGGGGCGATATTGCCGTTCATGGCAGTGATTGTATCACGCCCACTCGGCTTTGACTTCCGCCTGCAAATCGACGGTGCCGCGCACCCCGATGTCGTCGAAATGCGCGTCCAGGAAACGGCGCGCCGCGCGCTTGCCATTGGTGCGCAGCATCTCAAAAAAATCGTAGTCGGTATTGAGGCGGTTATCCGCGCTGAGCAATTTGGCGGAAGAATCGAGCACGATGCGGTGCATGTTGATGCGCCGGTACTTGCCGGGCCCCGTCCCGCGCTCCAGGCGGCCTTGATCGATCAGGCGCCCCACGAACTCGATGGCGCGCAGCTCGCCCATCAGCGGTGAATTGAACGTGATCTCGTTCAGGCGGCTCACGATGTCGCGGCTCGACGTCGGCGTTGTGTTGCGCGCCAGCGGATTGATCTGGATGAGCAGCACGTCCTCGGTCTGCGTCGTGCTGAACAGCGGGAAGATCGACGGATTGCCGAGATAGCCGCCGTCCCAGTAAGGCACGCCGTCGATCTCGACCGCGCGGAACAGCAGCGGCAGGCAGGCGGACGCCAGGATCACATCGGCGTCGATCTTGTCATGCGGAAAAATGCGCAGGCGGCCAGTATGCACGTTGGTGGCGCTGACGAACAGCTGCGGGGTCGGGGATTTCCTGATGGCGTCGAAATCGACGAAGCGCTCGATCAATTCCTTCAACGGGTTGATGTTGAGCGGATTGAAATCGTACGGCGACAGATATTGCGACACCGCCTTGAACCAGATTCCCATCGGCGAATCTTCCAGCGGCATAAATGAGAACAAGCGGTCGATGGCCTTGCGCTGCAGGTCGGGCAGACCACCGCCCAGGCTGGCGGCGCGCCAAAAATCGGCCAGCCGCTTGCGCGCTTCCTCGCGCCCGCCGCGCGCCAGCCCGTCGGCCAGCATCACGGCGTTGACGGCGCCGGCGGAAGCCCCGGTAATGCCTTCGATCTCGAGCCGCCCGTCGTCGAGCAGGTGATCGAGCACGCCCCAGCTGAAGGCGCCGAACGCGCCGCCGCCTTGCAGCGCGAGATTGATGCGCTTGGGTGCGTTCGGTTTGTCCGATTTGCCGCGGCCGAAAGCGCGCGAGAGAATTTCGATCATCGAGGGTTCGTCACTGCGCGACCCAGCCGCCGTCGATTGAATAGGCCGAGCCGGTAATGGTCGCGGCGGCGTCGCTCGTCAGGAATACCGCGAGTGCGCCGATGCTTTCCGGCTTGGTGAACTGATGCATCGGCTGCTTCTCCGACAGCAGCGCGATTTCTTCCTCGCGCACCGTTTTGCCGGAGGCCTTGGCGCGGTCGTCGATCTGCTTCTGCACCAGCGGCGTGAGCACCCAGCCCGGGTAGATGGCGTTGCAGGTGATGCCGGCATTGGCGGTCTCGATCGCCACCACCTTGGTCATGCCGACCAGGCCATGCTTGGCCGACACATAGGCGACCTTTTGGCCGCTGGCGACCAGCCCGTGCGCCGAGGCGATGTTGATGATGCGGCCCCATTGCCGCTTCTTCATGCCGGGTACCGCGGCGCGGATGGTGTGGAACGACGACGACAGGTTGATGGCGATGATGGCGTCCCATTTCTCGATCGGGAAATCCTCGATATTCGCCACGTGCTGGATGCCGGCATTGTTCACCAGCACGTCGAGCGACCCGAAACTTTTTTCGGTGGTCGCGATCATGGCGGCGATCTCGGCCGGCTTGCTCATGTCGGCGGCCGAATAAAGCGCCTTGATGCCGAACTCTTTTTCCAGCCCGGCGCGCTCCTTCTCGATCGCCGCCGCCTCGCCGAAGCCGTTGAGCATGATGTTGGCGCCGTCGGCGGCGAGCGCGCGGGCGGTGGCGAGCCCGATGCCGGAGGTAGAGCCGGTGACCAGCGCAGTTTTGCCTTTCAGCATGGCAGTCCTCGTTGCAAGCGGCCTAAAAATGGCCAGTTATGCGGTTGGGAAGCGGGCGACGGAACCTGCCTCTATTTTTGTTGCAGTGCAATATGTATGTTCGCGCGTTCGCGATACAACGGCTAAACCGTTAGACTTGCGTATGAAGGGGAATCGATCTTTGGCCAAAAAAGCTCACGCCCACGCGGTGTTCCCCGCGCCCGGTCACGACCATGACCGCTGCGCCCATGAAGCCATTGCGCATGCCGAGGCGATTTGCGCCGCGCGCGCCGAGCGCCTGACGCCGATCCGCCGCCGCGTGCTGGAGGCGCTGCTGGCGAGTCACGCCCCGCTCGGCGCCTATGAACTGATCGACCGGCTTGCGGTGCGCGGTGCGCGGCCGGCGCCGATCACGATCTATCGCGCGCTCGACTTCCTGCGCGAGCAGGGGCTCGTGCACCGCATCGAAAGCCGCAACGCCTTCATCGCCTGCGTGCAGAATCACGAAAGCGGCGATCCGGTGGTGTTCCTGATCTGCGAGAAATGCGGCACCGTGGGCGAGGCCGCGAGCGCCGCGGTCGCCGACACCATCAAGACCGCGTCGCGCGCCGCCGGCTTCACGCCGAAAACGCCGGTGATCGAAATTTCCGGCATCTGCGCGCATTGCAAGGCGGCGTAATTCAGCGGCGTCATTGCCGGGCTTGACCCGGCTATCCATGAGGCATTTCTGCAAACGTTGACTTACGTAATACCTTCGAGCGCTGACAGTCATCATGGATGCGCGGGTCAAGCCCGCGCATGACGTCGAAGGTAATGCGCGCTAGAACGTCCGCCCGCCGGAAATCCTGATGTCCACCAAGCCCGCCTATACCTCCACCACCCGCCCGCTCGATGCGATGGCCGCCGCCATCGTGGTGGTGCTGTGCCTGTCCTGGGGTTTCAATCAGGTCGCCACCAAGCTCGCGATCCACGACATCCCGCCGCTGACGCAAGCAGCCATCCGCTCGGCGGTTGCGGCGCTGCTGATCGCGGCCTGGTGCCGGTTGCGCGGCATTCCCCTGTTCGTGCGCGACGGCACGCTGTGGTTCGGGCTTGCGGCCGGCGTGCTGTTCGCCGCCGAATTCATCCTGATTTACCAGGGTCTGCTTTACACCACCGCGACGCGCGCGACGTTGTTCATCTATCTGGCGCCATTCTTCGTGGTGCTGGGCGGGCGCATCGTGCTGCCGGCCGACCGGTTCGGCGCGGCGCAATGGCTCGGCCTTGCGCTGTCCTTTGCCGGCATGCTGATCGCCTTCGGCGTGCCGACGCCGGCACTCAATCCGCGCCAGCTCACCGGCGATGTGATGATGGTCGCCGCCGCTTTGTTCTGGGCGGCGACGACGCTGCTGATCAAAGCGAGCCCGCTCACCCGCGTCTCCGCGGAGAAAGTGATGCTCTACCAGCTCGTGGTGTCGGCGCCGATCATGGCCGTCGCGGCCTATTTCGCCGGCGAGCGGATCGCTCAAATGCCGTCCGCGATCGCGCTCGGGGCGCTCGCCTATCAGACCATCTGGGTGGTCAGCGTGACTTTCGTGGTCTGGTTCGCATTGGTCGCGCGCTATTCAGCCAACCGGCTTTCCGCTTTCACGTTCCTGGCGCCGCTGTTCGGCGTTGCCGCCGGCCATCTGGTGCTGGGCGAGCCGCTGACGCTCGCCTTCGCCGCCGCGGTGGCGCTGGTCGCCGGCGGGCTGGTGCTGGTGAACCGTGCGCGCTGAGCGAACGATTTAAGTCAGAGCAGCACTTTCTTTGAGCGCGCTGGCCGCCGTCGCGTAGCCGCCCATCGCGCCGTCGATGAAGTGCACGTGGTTCGATCGGGTCGGTGACGGCGTGAAGCAGGTCATCATCGCCGCCTGCTGGCGGTGCGTGCCATAGCGCACGATGTTTCTCCGCGCGCAATCGGCCAGATGCCGCTCGATCTCGTCCGCCAGCTCCGGCGTGCAATCGAGCACCATGCGAAGCGAATCGTCGAATTTCCGGAAATCCGAATTGTCGACCAGCTCGCTTGTGTATTTCGCCGGAATGAAGCTGCCGACTTTGATCCTGAAATGCATGATCAAGAAAAAAAGAAACGTCTTTGCCAGCACCTTGAGCTTGCGCGCGCGCACCGACTCGCCCGGTCGGCGCGACGCCCGCGCTTCGAGATCGGCGCCGGCCGGCGGCCAGGTCATGCGCAGCCCTTGGCCAGGCACCGGCCGCCACCGCGAAACTCGCGCCGTCGCCGCCGAACACGAAGGGGAAGTCGCGATCGGCGAGCGCGTTAGTGATGGCGACGATCACCGCGGCGCCGGCCATGTTGACGGCCTTGTAGCGGTTCTCCGCGATGGCCTTGGTCGATTGCGCCACGTCGGCGACGCCGACCAGCCAGTCGCCCGGCAGCGGCGCAAACAGGCCCGGGTCCATCACGCGGGTGAAGTCGCGGAAGATCGGCAGGCTTTGGTAGAAGCCGTCGCTCGGCTTGGTGGCGTCCATGGCCGGGATATTATCCCAAAAAGACTTATCCCCGCTTGTTCGCTCGCCGTCCGGTTCCAACCCAATCGGCGCTATTGACCCTCGCTTCGGTTTGCCTAATCTGCCGTCCGATTCCGCCGAGAAATCAATCTCAGACATTATGAGTGGCATGGAAGTCTACATGTTCTTATTGGTGCTGGGGCACGTCGTTGTGTTGTTTGCCTCGGCCATCGCGCTGGCTTTGTTTATTGTCGTGCGGTTGACGAAATGGCTCTGGCGGATCTGCACCGCCAAATCCCGCGCGCGGAAATCGGCGAAACGGCCGCAGAAAAAATACTTATCCCCGCTGTCGGAAACGGCCTTACATTAAGCGCGCCTTGTTCGCAGAGGGCGTCATCTCGAGTGACGTCCGACGATGAACAAGGCGCGGTGCGCCGACAACGCGCACCGCAAGTGGAGCGCCGGGAGGCGCAGCGCCCTACGTCATTGGGCGCGCGCGCCTCGCAAGCGGTCACCCCGGGTAACCGGGAATGGCCGTAGGCGCGCGGCGGGTTTCGCCGCCGCCGTCACGGCC
>DAIMKK010000160.1:0-6578 GCA_036721745.1 Pseudolabrys sp.
ATATTCCCCACTGCTGCCTCCCGTAGGAGTCTGGGCCGTGTCTCAGTCCCAGTGAGGCTGGTCATCCTCTCAGACCAGCTACCGATCGTCGCCTTGGTGAGCCATTACCTCACCAACAAGCTAATCGGACGCGGGCCGTTCCTTCGGCAATAAATCTTTCCCCGTAAGGGCGTATCCGGTATTAGCTCAAGTTTCCCTGAGTTATTCCGAACCGAAGGGCGCGTTCCCACGTGTTACTCTCCCGTCTGCCGCTCCCGTATTGCTACGGGCGCTCGACTTGCATGTGTTAGGCCTGCCGCCAGCGTTCGCTCTGAGCCAGGATCAAACTCTCAAGTTGGATGAGATTTTTATCCCGGCAGGTCACGTTTGCGCAGTGACGACACTGGGTAGTGTCGTCACATTGACGAGGTCCACCCACTGATCGAAACGCACTTTCGGGCTTGCGCTCGAAAATCCAATTCGTCAGCGATGTACCTTAAACGTGTCCGCCGAAGTCTCTTCCAAAGCCGCCTCTTGTGAAAGAATTGCTTCTTCACGAGAAAGCGGCCCGCAAGGACCCCGCCGTCCACGTTTCTCTTTCTTCCGATTCACTTTTCAAACAGCCCGGGGATCATGGCGATCCCCACCCCCCGGTGGACCGGAGAGCCGTCGAAGCCCGTGCATCCGAATACAATCGGATACCGTTTCACTATTCCAGTGAGGAGCTTCAGAGGCGCGCAATCGCGCCGTAAGCGGACGGCGCGCCGAGAGGGTGTATATAGGCTTCGGCCCCGCGGATTGTCAACCGGAATTGGCCAGTATTTTGGCCAGTATTGTTGACCTTATCAAAGCGCAATTTCGCCTGCCGCGAGAGGACTTTCGGCGCCTCCCGGAAACGGAATTTTAAGGCCTCCTGCGCCGCACTGAGGCCATAATCATGGACCGTCCTTAGCAGGTTCGAAATTCGAGGGATGGAATCGTTAGCGGGGGCATTCAGCCACCGTGCTTGCACCAAATAACCGGGCTGCAAGGGCCGTCATTGACGGGCCCTGGGCCAACCGGCATCGTTACGACCTTGATTCAGCGGCAAATCTAAGTGGCTTGCCGAAGGTGACGGGGACGAATTTGGTTGCGGCAAGCCACCTTCGATCTAAGGCGGAGGGGACGGCGAGCTTGGCCCAAACACGGTCGCGCAGCGCATATCGATCGAGGCGGTCCGAGACGATCGAACTCGGCAACGAGCCGCCGCTGTCAGTCGACGGCGGCAACAGCGGCTTTGTCGATCGCCGCCGCGTTTCGGTGCAGTGGTTCGCCGGCACAATCCTGACCGCGTTATGCGGCGCTGCTCTAATGGGCGGCGCCGTTTTCACATCGCTCGACGGCGAGACCAATTTTGCTTCGCTCCCCGAACGGGTCGAAGTGGCGCTGCGCGGCGCACTCGGCGTCGGCAGCGAGCGGCCCAGCGCATCGCGCAAGAGCGACCGGCTGCCGACCGCGGAAGAGCCCTCATTCGCACGCCAGTTGATCCGCGTTTCCACCATGACGCGGGTCGGCAATCATGAAGTCGTCCGCGTGCGTCCCTTCGTGCGCATCGCCGGCAATTTGTCGCTCACAGTTTCCGATCTTTCCGCCAGTATCCCGCCATTGCTGCCGAAGCTCAAGCTCGCGGTGCTCACGCCGAACGACGAGGTCATGGATCGCGTGCGCGAGGCCGCCGAATGGAGCGAGAAAGCCTCAACAAATCTTCCCATCGCGGCCAACATCACCGGCATCAAGCTGGCCTATGCCGGCGAGGCCACGACGGATCCTTACGCCGGTTTCGAAGCGCGCATCGTGCCTGAGAACATCACGCTGCTGCCGAAGACAACCAATGAGACGACCGGCGGCAATGCGTTCAACGAACGCGTGATCGCGGTCAAGAAGGGCGACACGGTCGCGGCCATATTGCGTGATCAGGGCGCCACGCCGGAAGAAATTGCTGCGATCGCCAAACTGCTCGGGCCGCGCGGCCGCGACGGCGGCGTCAAGGACGGTCAGAAGCTGCGCATTCTGATGGCACCGGTTGCTGGCGGACAGCGTCTGCAGCCGATCCGCGTCATCATCGCGAGCGACACGTCGGTCGACGCAGTGGTGGCGCTGGCGGATACCGGGAAATATGTTTCCGTCGACGTCAGGCACGGCACCGACGTGGCCGACAATTCCGAGACCAACGACGAAAACGACACACTCGGCGTGACGCTCTATCAAAGCGTCTATGAGACCGCGCTGCGCAACCAAATTCCCCGCCCCATCATCGAAGACCTGGTCCGCATCTACTCCTACGACGTCGATTTCCAGCGTAAGGTGCAGCCCGGCGATTCCTTCGAGGTGCTTTACGCCGGCGAAGACGAGACGCCCGCCGCCGACAGCCGCAACGACGTGCTGTTCGCCGCGCTCACCGTCGGCGGCGAAGGCAAAAAGTTCTACCGCTTCCAGTCGCCCGATGACGGTATCGTCGATTACTATGACGAGAGCGGAAAGAGCGCGAAAAAATTTCTGGTGCGCAAACCGGTGGCCGATGGAATCATGCGCTCCGGCTTCGGCATCCGCCACCATCCGATCCTCGGTTACACCAAGATGCATACCGGCGTTGACTGGGCTGGTCCGTCCGGCACACCGATTTACGCATCCGGCAACGGCACGGTCGAAAAGGCGGGCTGGGAGTCCGGCTATGGCAAATATATCCGCATCCGCCACACCAATGGCTACGAAACCGCCTACGGCCACATGAGCGCCTTTGCGCGCGGCATCGAGGAAGGCCAGCGCGTGCGGCAAGGCCAGGTGATCGGCTTCATGGGCTCCACTGGCCTATCCACCGGCTCGCACCTGCATTACGAAATACTGGTCAACAGCCGCTTCGTCGACCCGATGCGCATCAAGTTGCCGCGCGGCCGCGTGCTGGAAGGCCCGGTGCTGGCAAGTTTCGAGCAGGAGCGCGAGCGGCTCGATGGCATCATGGCGCGCAAACCCGCGCGTGTAGCCTCAAGCGCGCCGGCAATACGCTAACCACGGTTCGTACCCGCGAAAGCGGGGACCCAGTTCTTCCTTGCATTTAGCCCTGGATTCCCGCTTACGCGGGAATGCGCGGAATCTGGTTTACGCCGCCTGCGCCAGCTTGCCGTTGAAGGTGAGGCCTTGCTTGCCGGCGGAGACGGTGACCTTTTCGCCGTCCTTGATCGAACCGGCGAGGATCATCTCGGCGAGCGGGTCCTGCACCGACTTCTGGATCGCGCGCTTCAAAGGCCGCGCGCCATAGGCCGGATCCCAGCCCTTATCCGCCAGCCATTCACGCGCGCTTGCGTCGAGCGTGATGGTGATTTTGCGGTCGTCCAGGAGCTTCTGCAGCCGCGTCATCTGGATGTCGACGATGCGGGTCATTTCCGACTTCTTCAGCCGGTGAAACAAAATGATCTCGTCGATGCGGTTGAGGAATTCGGGCCGGAACGCCGCGCGCACCACGCTCATGACCTGATCGCGCACCGCATCGGTATCCTCGCCTTCCGGCTGGTTGACCAGGAAATCGGCGCCGAGATTTGAGGTCATAACGATGAGCGTATTGCGGAAGTCGACGGTGTGGCCCTGCCCGTCGGTCAAGCGGCCGTCGTCGAGCACCTGCAAGAGGACGTTGAACACGTCCGAATGCGCCTTCTCGATCTCGTCGAACAAAATGACCTGATAGGGCCGCCGCCGCACCGCTTCGGTGAGCGCGCCGCCTTCGTCGTAACCGACATAGCCCGGCGGCGCGCCGATCAGCCGCGCGACCGAGTGCTTTTCCATGTATTCCGACATGTCGATGCGGATCAGCGCGTTCTCGTCGTCGAACAGATAGGCGGCCAGCGCCTTGGTCAACTCGGTTTTGCCGACGCCGGTCGGCCCCAAGAACATGAACGAGCCGATCGGCCGGTGCGGGTCCTGCAAGCCGGCGCGCGCGCGCCGCACCGCGGTCGAAACCGCCTGCACCGCCTCCCTCTGGCCGATGACACGCTTGGCGAGTTCCCCCTCCATGCGCAGGAGCTTGTCCTTCTCGCCTTCCAGCATGCGGTCGACCGGCACGCCGGTCCAGCGCGACACCACGCCTGCCACATGATCGGAGGTCACGGTCTCTTCCATCATGGCGCCCTTGCCGGAAGCTTCGGAGCCCTCGGTCGCCTTGAGCTTCTTTTCCAATTCCGGAATGCGGCCATAAGCCAATTCGCCGGCGCGTTGATATTCGCCTTTGCGCTGCGCATTGGCGAGCTCGGCGCGCAGCTGGTCGAGCTCGGTTTTGAGCTTCTGCGCGTCCGAGAGCTTTTCCTTTTCCGCCTTCCAACGGCCGGTGATGTCTGCCGACTGCTTTTCCAACACCTTCAATTCGGTTTCCAAAGTCTTCAGCCGGTCCTTGGAGCCGGGATCGCTTTCCTTCTTCAGAGCCTCCTGCTCGATCTTCAACCGCACGATTTCGCGGTCGATCGAATCGAGCTCTTCTGGCTTGGAATCGACCTGCATCTTCAGCCGCGCCCCGGCTTCGTCGATCAGATCGATCGCCTTGTCGGGCAAGAAGCGGTCGGTGATGTAGCGGTTTGACAAGGTCGCGGCCGCGACGATCGCGCTGTCGCTGATGCGCACGCCGTGATGCTGCTCGTATTTGTCCTTCAGGCCGCGCAGGATCGAAATGGTATCCTCGACCGTCGGCTCGGACACGAAGACCGGCTGGAAGCGCCGCGCCAGCGCGGCATCTTTCTCGACATGCTTCTTGTATTCGTCGAGCGTGGTGGCGCCGATGCAGTGCAGCTCGCCGCGCGCCAGCGCCGGCTTGAGCAAATTGGAGGCGTCCATGGCGCCATCGGCCTTGCCGGCACCGATCAGCGTGTGCATCTCATCGATGAATAAAATGATGCCGCCATCCGAGGACGTTACCTCGTTCAACACGGCCTTCAGCCGCTCCTCGAATTCGCCGCGATATTTCGCGCCGGCGATCAGCGCGCCGAGATCGAGCGCGAGCAGTTTCTTGTCGGTCAGGCTTTCCGGAACGTCGCCGTTGACGATGCGCAGCGCGAGACCCTCGACGATCGCGGTCTTGCCGACGCCGGGCTCGCCGATCAGCACCGGATTGTTCTTGGTCCGGCGCGAGAGCACCTGGATGGTGCGGCGGATTTCCTCGTCGCGGCCGATCACCGGATCGAGCTTGCCGTCGCGGGCGGCCTGCGTGAGGTCGCGGGCATATTTTTTCAGCGCGTCATAGGCGTTCTCAGCCGAGGCACTATCCGCGGTACGGCCCTTACGCAAAGCCTCGATCGCGGCGTTGAGGTTCTGCGGGGTAACGCCGGCCTTGCTGAGGATCTTGCCCGCCTCGCTGTCCTTCTCCAGTGCGAGCGCGAGCAGCAAACGCTCGACGGTCACGAAACTGTCGCCGGCTTTCTCGCCGGCTTTCTCGGCGGCGGCGAAAACGCGGGCGGTCGCGGGCGCCAGGTAGATTTGGCCGGCGCCGGCGCCGGACACTTTCGGAATCTTGGCCAACGCCGCCTCGACCGCTTTCAAAGCCTGGCGGGAATTGCCGCCGGAGCGGTCGATCAGGCCTGCCGCCAGCCCTTCTGGGTCGTCGAGCAGGACCTTGAGCAGATGCTCGGGAGCGAATTGCTGGTGGCCCTCGCGCAGGGCCAGCGATTGGGCGGATTCCACGAAACCGCGGGCGCGGTCGGTGTACTTCTCGAAATTCATGTCTCAGCTCCCTCGGCCCATTATGGCACCGAACTAACGCGGGTCCCCTTAGGCGGCCCGCCCCGCCATTATGTAGGTGTCATTATTGCAGTTTGAAGAGCCCATCCGCTTGATATAGCTCACCGGTTCAACAGCGCGGCAGCCTGGAAAGTGCCCAAAAATCGATGACAAACCAAGCCCGGATCGACGCCATCTACCGCTACCCGGTGAAGGGGCTTTCGCCCCAGCGGTTGGAACGGACCCAGCTCGCGGTCGGCCAGACCGTGCCGGCCGACCGGCTCTACGCCATCGAGAACGGTCCCAGTGGCTTTGACCCCGCGCGGCCGGCTTATTTCCCCAAGCAGCGTTTCCTGATGCTGATGCGCAACGAACGGCTGGCGGCGCTGCGCACCGACTATGACGAGGCCAGCCATACGCTGTCGATCCGATGGGAAGACCGCGAGGCCGCGCGTGGCGACCTGCGCAGCAAGGAAGGACGGCTGGCGATCGAGGCGTTCTTCCGCCGCTTCATGCCGAAGGAACTGTACGGTCCGCCCAAAGTGCTGTCCGGTGACGGCCACAGTTTCTCGGACGTGGCGAAGAAAGTCGTCTCCATCATCAACCTCGCCTCGGTGGCGGCGGTGGAGACCGCGGCGGGCGCGCCCGTACATCCCTTGCGCTTCCGCGGCAATCTCTATGTCGCCGGCTGGACGGCTTGGCATGAGTTCGGTCTGCTCGGCCGCGAACTTTCAGTTGGCGGCACGCGGCTGAAAGTGGTCAAGCGCATCCAGCGTTGCGCGGCCACCGAGGTCGATCCCGACACCGGCATCCGCGACGTGCCGGTTCCGCGCACGCTGATGGACAATTTCGGCCATGCCGACTGC
>DAIMKK010000161.1:0-6558 GCA_036721745.1 Pseudolabrys sp.
TTCGCCCGCACCCGCGCCGCCTTCTCGGCATCCGCCCGTATCGTCACCGCAAGCCGCCCGTCCTCGCTCATGTTGCGCGAGAGCACTTCGGAATTGCGATAGAGCCAGCTAAGGCCGGCGCCATCGCCGGGATCGAGCGAGAGTTCGAGGGTCTGACGCTTTTCGTTGAGCCGCGTTTCGATCGCGGCGACCAGGCGCTCGGCCCCTTCCCCGCTCAAGGCCGACACGAGGATCGGCCGGCGCGCTTCCGGCTGCCGTTCGGCGAGATTGAACAGCCGCGCACGTGCATCCGCGTCGAGCCGGTCGATCTTGTTCCAGACCTCGATCAGCCGCGGGTCGGTAGCCTCGATGCCGAGTTCGCCGAGCACTTTTTCCACGTCGTGCGACTGTGCGGCGGAATCCTCATGCGACATGTCACGCACGTGCAGGATGACGTCGGCCTCGATCACCTCTTCAAGCGTGGCGCGGAACGCCGCCACCAGCATGGTCGGTAGATCCGAGATGAATCCGACAGTGTCCGACAGAATGACGCGGTTGCCGTGCGGCAGCGCGACCGCCCGCAATGTGGGATCGAGCGTGGCAAATAGCATGTCGGCCGACAGCACGCTCGCCGCCGTCATGCGGTTGAACAGCGTCGATTTGCCGGCATTGGTATAGCCGACCAGCGCCACGATCGGATAGGGCACGCGCTTGCGGCTGTCGCGATGCAGTTTGCGGGTGCGCTTGACCTTGTCGAGTTCGCCCTCGATCCGTTTGATGCGGTCTTCGATCACGCGCCGGTCGGCTTCGAGCTGCGTCTCGCCGGGACCGCCGAGAAAACCGAAGCCGCCGCGTTGCCGCTCGAGATGGGTCCAGGAGCGCACCAGGCGGCTTTTCTGATAATTGAGGTGCGCGTGTTCGACTTGCAGCGCGCCTTCCTTCGTGCGCGCACGCCGGCCGAAGATTTCCAGGATCAAGCCGGTGCGGTCGATGACCTTGGCGCCCCAAGCCTTTTCCAGATTGCGCTGCTGCACCGGCGAGACCGGGCAATCCATGATCACGACGGAGACCGAAAGGCTTTTGACCAGCCCGGCAAACTCATCGACCTTGCCGGTGCCGATGTAAGTCGCCGGCCGAACCTGGTTGAGCGTGACCAAGCCTTGCTCGACGACATTGAGGTCGATGGCGCGTGCGAGCCCGGCAGCCTCTTCAAGGCGAGCCTCCGGCGTGCGCGTTTGCGCCAGCGCGCCGGCGGCAGCGCCCCTGGCCTCGCGCTTGAGCCACGGCTCGATGACGATGGCGCGGCCTGTCTCCGCACCCGATGCCGTCGGGTTCAGGAGATCGGCGCGCTTGTCACGCTGGCGTTGTTCCAACTAGAGGGTGACCCAGTTAGATTGCATCACCGTGCACCCCTAACATTTTTCTTGCACATGATCTTATCCGAAAACCGGTACCCACTTTTCGTGATCATGCGCTAGACCTTATCCCCGGCCGGCGGTTCTTCGCCGCCTTCGAACAACTGGATCGGGTGACCTGGCATGATGGTCGAAATCGCGTGCTTGTAAACGAGTTGGGAATGTCCATCCCGCCGCAACAAAACGCAGAAATTATCGAACCAGGTCACCACGCCCTGCAATTTGACTCCGTTGACCAGGAAGATGGTCAGCGGGATTTTTGCTTTGCGGACGTGATTGAGAAAAGTGTCTTGTAGATTTTGCGCACGTTCGGCTGCCATGCCCGTGTTCCATTTTTTGCCCGCGTCTTACGCGCGAGACCTTTGTTGCCCGAACCCTGCACAGGCGAATTGCGCTGCACAGCCCGCTTGGCCCCTCGCAAAGCGGTACCAGGCTCAGGAGCCCGCCATTAGATGGCAGGCGGTCGCCGGGTGCAAGCACAACTTGCTGCCTGCCGCACCAAACCGCTGAAACAGTTACATTTTTGGCGTCTTTTCGCGGCCAATTCAGGCGATTTCGGCGTGGCGGTGGTAGTCGCGCCGTAGCGCCGCGGCGATCAGCCCGGGCGCTCCATTGCCGACCGGACGACCGTCGATACTCACCACCGGCAGCACGATTTGGCTCGCCGAGGTGACGAAGGCTTCGCGCGCCGCATAGGCTTCCTCGACCGAGAACGCGCGCTCCTCGAATGCCAACCCTTGCGCCTTGAGCACATCGACCACGACCGAGCGCGTGATCCCGGCCAGGATGTCACGGCCGAGCGGATGCGTGATGAGCTTGCCGTCGCGACTGACGATCCAGGCATTCGACGAAGCGCCTTCGGTGACGCAACCTTGCGCATCGACCAGCCAGGCCTCGCGCGCGCCCTGCTCGCGCGCGGCTTGCTTGGCCAGCACATTCGGCAGCAGCGCCACCGACTTGATATCCACGCGCTGCCAGCGGATGTCGGGCACGGTGACCACGGCAATACCCTCGGCCGCCAGCTGTTCGAGGCGCGCGAGGTCATTGCTGCGCGCGGTCACCACCACCGAGGCCTTGGTCCCTTCCGGCGGAAAGGCAAAGTCCCGCCGCGCGACGCCGCGAGTGATCTGCAAGTAGACGATTCCGTCGCGCACGCGGTTACGTCGCACGGTTTCCCGCAACACGATCGAAAGCGCGGCCACCGACATCGGGCGCGCCATGCGCAGTTCATTCAGCGAGCGATCGAGGCGCGCCATATGACGCCGCTCGTCGATCAAGCGCCCTCCCCGCACTTCGCAGACTTCATAGACGCCGTCGGCAAACTGATAGCCGCGGTCCTCGACCGAGACTTTTGCGTCGCTGCGCGGCAGATAGCGGCCGTTGACGTAAGCGATACGCGACATGGAGCGGGCTAGCCTATGCCAAGCGCTTTGAGCTTGCGGTGCAGCGCCGAGCGTTCCATGCCGACGAATTCCGCGGTGCGTGAGATGTTGCCGCCGAAGCGGCTGATTTGCGCGACCAAGTATTCGCGCTCGAAAACTTCGCGCGCGTCGCGCAGCGGCAGCCCCATCAGGTGCTCGCCACCGTTGCCGTTCGGCATGGTCGGCACCATCGAGCCGACGTCGGGCGGCAGCATGCTGGCATCGAGAACGGCATCAGGGTCGCCGCCGGCCAGAATCATCAGGCGTTCGATATTGTTGCGAAGCTGACGGACATTGCCCGGCCAGTTGTGCGATTGCAGCACGGCCATGGCATCTTCGCCGATGCGACGCTTCGGCAGGCCCGTCGCCTGCGAAATCTGGTCCATGAAATAGTCGACCAGATTGGGAATGTCCTCACGCCGCTCCGCCAAGGGCGGCACGCGGATCGGTACCACAGAAAGGCGATGATAGAGGTCCTCGCGGAATCTTCCGTCGGCGATCTCCGCTTCAAGATTGCGCGCGGTCGACGACATGATGCGCACGTCGACCGCGACTTTGGTGCTGCCGCCGACCCGCAGGAACGTCTGATCGACGAGCACGCGCAGGATTTTGTTCTGCGTCTCGCGCGGCAGCTCGGCGACGTCGTCGAGAAACAGCGTGCCGCCATCCGCCTCTTCCAGCGCGCCAGGTTTACGGTCTTCCGCGCCGTTGGAACGGTCGACGCCGAACAATTCGATTTCCATACGTTCGGGCGTAATCGCGGCGGCGTTGATCACGATGAAGGGACCGCTCGCGCGAGCGGACGACTGGTGGATCGTGCGTGCCGCCAGTTCCTTGCCGGCGCCGGAAGGGCCGACGATGAGGATGCGGCTGTTGGTCGGCGCCACTCGTTCGATGGTCTGGCGCAATTGCGAGATGGCCGCCGACCGGCCGATCAGCGTGGCCGGCTGCGGCGCCATCTGCTTGAGTTGCTTGACCTCGCGTTTGAGCCGCGATGTTTCGAGTGCACGCTCGGCCACCAGCACCAACCGGTCGGCCTTGAATGGTTTTTCGATGAAATCATAAGCGCCGTGTTTGATGGCGGCGACCGCGGTTTCGATGTTGCCGTGACCCGAGATCATCACCAGCGGCACTTCGGGATGTTCCTGCTTGATGGAATCGAGCAATTGCAGGCCGTCGAGTTTGCTGCCCTGCAGCCAAATGTCGAGGAAAACCAAATTTGGTTTGTGTGCCACGATGGCGGCCAGCGCGTCATCGCTGTTGCGCGCCGTGCGCGCGTCGTAGCCCTCGTCCTGCAGGATGCCGGCCACCAGATCGCGGATGTCGGCCTCGTCGTCGACAATGAGAATATCTGCGGCCATGGCTACGACCCGATCAAGCTGTTCAGTTGTTCAGGCTCGGATGCCGGCGTCTGGCCGGCGGCGGCGAAACGCACGCGCACCCAGGCGCCCCGTTGCGCGGGGATTTTGTCGGCGGCGTCGCGCAGTTCGATGCTGCCTCCGTGATCCTCGACGATGCGGCCGACGATGGCGAGACCGAGCCCGGTGCCCTTCTCGCGCGTCGTGACATAAGGCTCGAGCAGCCGGTTGCGATTTTCCTTCGGCAATCCAATCCCGTTATCGACGACGTCGATGACAATGTCGCCGCCCTCGCGCGCGGCAGAGATCCGGATCGAACCGTTGCCCAGTTCGGCCGGCGGCACCGCGGCAATCGCTTCGGTCGCGTTCTTGATGAGATTGGTGAGCGCCTGCGACATCAGCCGTTTGTCGAACTTCGCCGGCATCGGATTCTCGGCAATGTCGGTGTCGATGTCGATTTCCGAATTGCCGACGCGCATCAGGAACACGGCCTGCCGCACGGTGTCGGCCACGTCTTCGGCGGCAATTACCGGCTTGGGCATGCGCGCGAACCGGGAGAACTCGTCGACCATCCGCCGGATGTCGTCGACTTGACGAATGATGGTGTCGGTACACTGATCGAACACTGAGCGGTCTTCGCCGATCATCTTTCCGTATTTGCGGCGAATGCGTTCGGCCGACAACTGGATGGGCGTGAGCGGGTTCTTGATTTCGTGCGCGATGCGGCGCGCCACGTCCGCCCAGGCGGAGGTGCGTTGCGCGGCGACCAATTCGGTGATGTCGTCGAGCGTTACGACATAACCATGGGCGGATTCTTCCGATTGCTCGCTGGTAATCCGCACCGATAGATTTCGCTCGCGGCCATTGCGGATGATCGTCACCTGGTCCTGCGTGCGCGCGCCGGATCGGGCCGCCGCCATGAAATCAGCGAGTTCCGGAAACACGTCAGTCAACGGGTGGGCAAGCGCCTCGGGCTCCGTGCGGCCAATCAGTTTTTCCGCCGAACGATTGAGGATGCTCACGCAGCCGTCGCCGTCCACGCCAATCACGCCCGCACTGGCGCCGGCCAGCACCGCCTCGGTGAAACGCCGCCGGCTGTCGATGAGGTCGCGCGCACGCATGATATCGTCGCGCTGGCTGCGCAATTCCTGCGTCATGCGGTTGAACGTTTCACCGAGCTGCGCCAGATCGCCTTCCGATTGGCGGATCGGCACGCGCACATGAAGGTTGCCCGTGGACACGACATTGGCGGCACCGATCAGCCGCCGGATCGGCGCTACCAGGCGGTTGGCAAAATCCAACCCGACCCAGACCGCGGATAGAAGGACGGTCAACGCGATGACCGTGTACATCAGCGCGAACGCGATCTGCACGCCGAGGCGGCGCGCCTCAATCGCCGCGTATTCGCTGACGCTTTCTCGCGTCGCCTGCAACTGCGGCACGACGTTCGGATCGAGCAGCCGCGTCACGTAAAGATAATCATCATCGTAATCGTGTAATTTGATGACCGCCGCGACATAATTTGTGTCCGGCAGCAGAACCAATTGGGGATCGTTTTCACCTATTTTCGGAAGCGCGTCGCGCGGCGGCATGGCGAAGGTTTGGTTGATCTTGAGGTCGGCGCGCGCAAGGACGTTGAGGTCCTTGTCAATGACAATTGCAGCCGCGAGACCGCGCACCGAGGCTTGGAAGGTCAGGTATTGCCCCAGCTTCACATGATCTTGCTCCAGGATCGGCTTGGAGCGCACGATCTCGGTGGCCATAAGCATGATGTCGGATCGCACGATCTGCGCATGGTCGCGCAAATAGGCTTCCGCCACGATCAGCGAATTCTCGATTGCGGCGCGCGTGCGCGTGGAGAATAGCCGGTCGAGGCCGCGGTCGAGCGTAACGCTGGCGACGATCGCCACCAAAATCGCGGGCGCCGCGGCGATGATGGAGAATAGTCCGACGATGCGTATGTGCAGCCGCGCCGCCGCCCGCCCCGTGCGCCGGGCCTGCACCACCCGCCACACTTCCCGCACGATCACGCCGAGCAACAGCAGGACCGTCGTCGCGTTCACCAGCAACAACGTGACGACCACATTGTGGGTCGGCGAAATCGGCGTGAAATCGGCGAGAACGATGAAGGTGGCGAAGGCTGACAGCAAGGCGAGGCCGACCGCGATCGGGCCGAGCATCCTTGCTTCCCCCCGCGTGGCAGGCGGAGAAGCAAGCGCGGCCTCGGCGCTGGCAGCCTGTTCTACGCTCATTGACCCCTGGCAGCGGATGGTGCGGAGCCTGTCGGCTCCTCGAATAAGGGCGAAGGGGCGCCTGCCCCTTCCCGGCACTGATGCTTTTATACAACAATGTTGCCGAATTGCGACAAAAGCGCGGCGCAATAGC
>DAIMKK010000162.1:0-5915 GCA_036721745.1 Pseudolabrys sp.
GCTCCATGGGAAATGTCCTGTCCCTTCGCCGGCATGACCCGGATCAGGTTCTAAGGGTTTTTCTCAGCCCAAGTTACGTACTTTGCGGGCACCCCTCGGAACAACGGCTAATTTAGGCACAAGGATAGGGGTGTCAATGCGACGGAGTGCATAGCGGCAAGGAACCAGGTTCACTGCGCCGGCCGTTGCGCCGCTCATAGCCCCCGCGCCGGCGGCGGGATCGGCGCCAGCGCCTGCGGCTGGTAATGAGCGAGCGTCTGCATGGCGCCGGCGTCGAGGAACTCGACCACGCGCTCGCTGTCGGCGATCAGTTTCTCCGACCGCAACTGCTGCATCATGCGGTTGAGATGGGGCACACTGAGGCCGAGCACGTCGGCGATCACCTCCTGCGAGAACGGCAGCGTGAAGCGCTTCGTCTCGGCGCGCCCGACCGCCTGGAGGCGGGCATGCAGCTCGAGCAGGAAATGCGACAGCCGCTCGACCGGCGTGCGGCGGCCGACGTCGATGACGTGCTCGGCATAGGTGGCCGCCTCCTGCACGGCAATCCAGCTCAGCGCCAGGCCGTATTGCGGGTGCCGGTAGCAAAGCTGGACGTAAGCATCGAGCGAGCACACGTTCATGCGCAGATCGGTGATGGCGGTGACCGAGTAGACCGCGCGCTCATAGAAGCTGCCGGGCAGGCCGATAATGTCGCCGGGCAGGATGACGTTGAGGATTTGGCGCTTGCCGTTGCGCAAGAGTTTATAGCGCACGGCGTAGCCGTCCTTCACGAAGCAGAGCTTGCGGTATTCGTAGCCGTCGGCGATGAGATCGCGCCGCTTGCGGATCACCAGTTCACCGTCAATGATGTCGTCGAGACCCTTGAGATCGGCGGCTTTCAGATCGACAAGCTGCAACAGCCGCGCGACGAACGGATGCTGATCCAACGCGTTGCGTGAGGCTGGCGCGCCCATGGCTCTAACCAGCAGCTAGCGTAACCCCGTTCATTAATTTGAATCAATAATCGCGCTGAAAGCGCCCGCCCGCGCGCCCGCGGCAGACTAGTTTTTGCCACTCTTTTCCCCTCTGGAGCGGGTGGCATTGACCCAAGCTCAAACTTATGGCCGCACGCTAGCGGGCGGCCATTTTTGGCGGCGGTGCGAACGGCCGCAGTTTCGGGACCGCATATCATGGATGAAAACACACGGGATTGGGCTGATCGCGTAGGCGAGCACGTCTCCACGATAGTCATCGCGATGTTGATCGCAATGTTCGCCTACGGATATTTGAGCCACCTGATCTTCGGGTAGCGCGTTACTCGGCGGCTTCGGAAGCCTTGCGGTCGGTCGCCAATACGATGTCGGTGGCGAGCACCTTCGGCGGGCGCAGCCGCACGTATATCTGCATGACGATCAGTAGCGCGCACAGGAAGATGAAGAATCCGCTGATCGGGTGCTTGATGAACACCAGGATGTCGCCGCGAGATATCAACATGGCGCGGCGGAAGTTCTCCTCGAAGCGCGGTCCCAGCACGAAGCCGAGCAGGATCGGCGCCGGGTGGAAATCGAGCAGCAACAAGATGTAACCGACGACGCCGATGATGACGACCTCGCCGACCTGGAACATGTCATTGTTGGTGCTGTAGACGCCGATGGCCACGAAGAACATCGCGCTCGGATAGAGATACTTGTAGGGGATCGTCAGCAATTTCACCCACAGGCCGATCATCGGAACGTTGAGCACGACAAGGATGATATTGCCGATCCAGAAGCTCGCGATCAGGCCCCAGAAGATATCCGGATGCTCGCTGATCAGCTGCGGGCCGGGCACGATGCCCTGGATCATCAGCGCGCCGAGGATCAGCGCCATCACGGCGTCGCCGGGAATGCCTAAGCTCATGGTCGGGATGAAGTCGCCCTGCACCGAGGAATGGGTCGAGGCTTCCGGGCAGGCGACGCCTTCGATCATGCCGGTGCCAAATTTCTCCGGCGTCTTGGAAATCTTCTTTTCGGTCGCGTAGGAGATGAACGAGGCGATGGTCGGGCCGGTGCCGGGGATGAGCGCGCACAGGCTGCCGATGATGGTGCCGCGGAACATGGCCGGGACGGCGCGGCGGAATTCGTCGCGGGTGGGCCGCAGATCCTTGAACTTGACGTTGGTATATTTGGTGTCGATCTCGGAGAGCTGATTGACGCTCTTCATGAACTCGGCGATGCCGAACAGGCCGAGCGCCAGCGCGACGATTTCCACGCCGTCGAACAGATTGGGAATGCCGAAGGTGAAACGCGGCGTTCCGGTTTCGATGTCGCTGCCGACAATGCCGATCAGCAGTCCGCAAATGGTCATGGCGACGCCCTTGAGCGGCGAACCGCGCGCCAGCGTCGAGCCGGCCAACAGGCCGAGCAGCATCAGCGAACATATTTCGGCCGGACCGAATTTAAGCGCCACCACCACCAGGATTGGCGACAGGAAGATCATCTCGGTGATGCCCCACGAGGCACCGACGAACGACGAGAAGACGGTGATGCCGAGCGCCGCCCCGCCCCTGCCTTTCTTGGTGAGCGGGAAGCCGTCGAGACAGGTGACCGCGTGCGGCGGATGGCACGGCAGATTAAGCAGGATCGAGCAGATCGCGCCGCCGTATTGCGAGCCGTAAAACACGCCCGCCAGCATTAGGATGGCGCCGACCGGCTTGATGCCAAAGGTGAGCGGCAGCAGGATCGAGATGGTGGCGAGCGGGCCCATGCCGGGCAGCACGCCGACCATGTTGCCGACGAATACCCCGATGAAGCACCACATTACGTTGTGCGGCTCGAGCGCGACGCCGAAGCCGTACCAGAGATCGGTGAGTGCGGTTGCGAACATTAGTGGCCCCACCGGAACATTGGGAACGGGATCTTGAGGATGTAGACGAACAACAACACACCGAAGAAGGTGACGCCGGCCGCGAGCATCAATGAGCCCTTCAGGGTCGCGGTGCGATCGCCGAGCGCCGGGATCAACACGCAGGCGAAGGTCGCGGGCACAAGGCCGAAAAATTCGCCGAGGATGATGAACGCGATCGGTCCGGCGAGGATGCAGCCCCACGCGAACCATTCCCGATCTTTCGGCAGGATGTTTTCATTGTCAGTGAGCGGGGTGACCATCGCAGTGCCCAATATCAGCACGCCAATAAAGGTGAGCGTGATTCCGAGCATCAAGGGGAACATGCCCGGCCCCATGTGGGTGAGCGTGCCGAGCGAATAGGTCATCGAATCGAGTGCGACTGCTGCGCCGAGCAGAGTCATAATTCCACCGGCGTAGAAATCGCGCTTCTTCACGAGCGTGCCGAACAAGGCATATCCTCCACGGTATTTTTCTTCTTTGATTAACCCCACCAAAGGGCAGAGCTTCCGTCAAACACCTTTAAACTAGTGCGGGTCTTTTTTCTATCCCTCTCGGACGCGGGTGGGGATCAAGACAGGCCGGTTTGCGGTCGTTGGTCCATCCACAGCGGGCTGTTTGTCGCATGAACGTCGTGGCCTGCCAAATCCATATTGTGCATCAGCCACGCCGTTCTTGATCGGTTCCCGAGTGATCAATTTCAGGTCACTACTATAATCCGGCTTTGCGGGCTGCCAGGCATTCTTATGGCCTTACCGGGCGCCATACCGGGCCAGCGATTCGGCGTCTAACGGCCGGAATTGGCCGGACTTTTACTCATGGCCGCCGGGCCGGGTCGCCAGGTGTCGGCCCCGCCTAACTTCCGGTTGCAAACGGCCGGCCGATTGGCGGCGTGGGGGACGGTGCCGATCAATATCCAGGCAACCACGCTGGTCGCGGACTCTGGCCCGGCGGATGTCGCTTCGCGAGGCGTTAGTCCGGCCTTTCCTCCGGCGGCTTCATATGCCGGAATGAATAGAGCAGCGCCACGTCGTAGACGATCTTAAGGACGCCACACACGATCAGCGGCAGGCCTGCAAAGGGCGTCGCCAGCAGCACACCGGTCATGGCCGGGCTTATCGATGAAGCGAGACTGCGCGGAACGGCGGTGACGCTGGCCGCCGCCGTGCGTTCGGCCGGCGTCACGACGGCCATCACATAAGACGTGCGCGTGGGCACGTCCATTTGTGAAAGGGCCGAACGCACCAACAACAAAGCGAGCGCCAGGATCAAATTCGGCGAGAACGCCGCCAAAATGAGAAAGATGCTGGAGGGGACATGGGTATAGACCATCGTGTTGATGAGACCGATGCGTTTCGACAGCCATGCCGCCACCGGATAGGAAAATGCGCTCAAGGTCGTTGACCAGAAAAAGAACAGGCTGGCGGCCGAGAGCGACATATCGAAGCGCTCGAACAGCCAAAGCGCCAGTAGCGACTGCACGACGAAGCCGCCCGCGAAGGCATCGAGGCTGAACAGCGCCGCCAATTTGTAGACGACGCCGCGCGAGGGCCCGAGCGGGGCGCTTGTGCGCTCGGCCATCACCACATGCGGCAATAGCCGGTAGAGCGCGACGCTCAGAAGCCCGAGCACCGCATAGGCGTAAAACATGATCCTGAAGGCGCTGACCCGGCCAAGATCGGGCGATACGATGAAATCCGGTAGCGCCGCGGCAAGAGATCCGGCGGCCATCGAGAGCGCGCCGATCAGGCTGTAGCGGGCGAATGTGCGCGTGCGCTCGTGATCGGGGACGCCGTGCGCTAGCATGGCGTGTTCGAGCGGCACCAGCACGCCGAGGTCGCCGGTCGACGGATTGATGGTGCCGATGAACGCCACGACGGCAATGAAGGCGACGTGATCGAAATTCGGAAAGGCGATGCCGGTGCAGGCCATCAAAGCGGCGCCACCTAACAGCAGTGTGCGCAGGTCGTGGCGCGGCGCGATGAACCCGATCGCGAGCGTGAGCAGCGCGGTGCCGAACAGCGACGCGCTGGCGACGATGCCGATCTCGGCGGGGCTAAAGCCGATGGCTGAGAGATAAGCCGGCAGAATAATGATGGCGAAGCCGTCGCCAAAGCCGCGCACACCGCGGGCGGCGTAGAGATAGAAGATGTCCGGCCGTGTTTTCACAATTTTAGATCCCAACCTTTCTTCCAATCACTGCCGTGTTGTGATCTCGATCCGGTCGAAGCGCGTGACGCTGTCCGCCTTGGTCCATAGAGCAATTCTGCCGGCGTCCTTGAATGTTGAATCGCTCGTTGTGAACAATAATTTGCCATTGTACGTGACGGTGAAGCGCTCGCCTTCGGCTTTGAGCCCGAGGGTGTGCCACTCATTGCCCGAGACCTTGACGTTAGCGCCCTCGAGTTGCTCCCGTTTGCCTTTGACCATGCGGTAAAAGCGAACGTTGTCCTCAAGCGCGTTGGCGCGCACGACATAATAGTTGTCGGGGTCGACCAACCGCATCGCAATGCCCGCGGCCTGATCGATCTTGCCCGCTACTGCCTTGAAACGAACCGTCACCTCGCCGTTCTTGGTCGAAACCGGCTTATAGATCGCGAGCGGGAAGCGATAGTCGGTTTGATCGGTGCTTGACTGCTCGATGGCGCGAACGCCGGTCACGCTGGGGTCGCTGACGACGACCCATTGCGCCGGTCCGCCTTGGCCGGTTCGCGCGAATTCGAAGTCAGCCGGCGCTTTGCCGACGTCCATTTTTTCGATTGAGATCATGGTTGTCCCCTGTTGTGCGAGGCCGGCGGATGCCGTGCATGCCATGGCGCACGCGGCAATTACTGCGGCAAAAGCGAGCTTGTGTGATGGGAATAGCGAGAGCCTGTTTCCGTCCATGCGCAATCTCCTCGACAATGCGAGCGTTGCGCAGAGCTTGGACGGGATGGCCGTCTGATGGGGAGTCTGCACCCCCGCAGCGATCATAGGCCAATGCCCGCTGATCGCAAGAGGCGGTCTACGATCCCATGCGGTGCAGCTTGAGCACGGTGTAGACCGTGTCGCTC
>DAIMKK010000162.1:5925-6548 GCA_036721745.1 Pseudolabrys sp.
CCCCGCCTAACTTCCGGTTGCAAACGGCCGGCCGATTGGCGGCGTGGGGGCACGGCGGTCGCGGGCGGCGCTAGGGCCGCGCGCCTAACCGATGCAGCTTGAGCACGGTGTAGACCGTGTCGCTCGCCGGCGTCGGGATATTGAGTTCGCGGCCGAGCGCCCGCACTTTGCCGCCGAGCCAGTCGAGCTCTATCCGGTTGCCGCGCCCGAGATCGTGCGCCATCGAGGCGACCATGCCGGCCTCGACCTTGTTCATGAGGAAATCCATGCGGCCGTCGACGTAGCCGGGATCGAGCGCGATGCCCTTGGCGCGGCCGATGGTGAAGGCCTCCTGCATCAGTTGACGGAAGAAAGCGCGCAGCTCGGGATCTGCGCGGATCGGCCCGATCGGCGAACGCAAAGCGGAAGTCGCGCCGGACATGGCGGTGAGGAAGATGAATTTCTCCCACAGCTCGACGGAAATATCGGCGGAGATGTCGACGTCGAGCTTGGCCGCCTTGCCGGCATCGGCGAAGGCTTGCAGCGTGGCGTCGGGGCGCTTGTCGGCGCGGCCGAAACGCATGCGCGCGAAGCTGCTGGTGTGCTTGATGACGCCGGGCTTCTCCATCACGGTGGCGATATAG
>DAIMKK010000163.1:0-6544 GCA_036721745.1 Pseudolabrys sp.
GCAGGCCGCGATCAACATGTCGGTCAATCTGCAGCTGATACCGGCCAAGGGCATGACGCTGCCGTTCATCTCCTATGGCGGCTCGTCGATGCTGTCGCTGGCGTATGCGATGGGCATGCTGCTGGCGCTGACGCGCGAACGCCCGCGCGGCGCCATGCTGACCGCGCCGGGCCTGGCGCCGAGCGCGGCTTAAAATTTTCTGTCATTCCGGGGCGCCGCGCAGCGGCGAACCCGGAATCCAGATACAAACACGGCGAATGGTTCTGGATTCCGGGTTCGCGTGCTGCGCGCGCGCCCCGGAATGACGGTGAGGGTTTGCAATGCCAACAAGTGAGCGCAACAAACTCGTCCTCCTCGCGGCCGGTGGAACCGGCGGGCATCTGTTCCCGGCACAAGCGCTCGCTGACGCGCTGCAAAAGCGTGGCGCCGTCATCGATCTCGCCACCGATGTGCGCGCCGCCCATTTCAAATTTCCCGCCCGCGCCGTGCATGTCATCCCGAGCGCGACCTTGCGCGGACGCAATCCACTTGCGCTCACGCGTACAGCGACGTTGCTCACGCTCGGCACCGCCAAGGCCTGGTCGATGCTCGGCCGCGTGCGGCCCGCCGTGGTGGTCGGCTTCGGCGGTTATCCGACCGTGCCGCCGCTGATGGCCGCGACCTTGCGCGGCATCCCGACCGTGCTGCACGAACAGAACGGCGTCATGGGCCGCGCCAATCGTTTGCTGGCCGGTCGCGTGACGGCCATTGCCACCGGCTTTCGCACGCTGGCCAAGCTCGACGCGCGTCTGCAAAGCAAGATCACTTTCACCGGCAATCCGGTGCGCGGCGAGGTGATCGCCGCGGCGGCCACGCCTTACGCAGCGCCGGAACCAAACGGCAAACTCCGCCTGCTGGTGTTCGGCGGCAGCCAGGGCGCACGCGTGATGGCCGAGATCGTGCCACCAGCGCTCGAACGCCTCGCCGCCGATTTGCGCGCGCGCTTGGCGGTCGTGCAGCAGGCGCGCGCTGAGGACCTCGACGCGGTGCGCGGCATCTATGCCCGGCTTGGCGTTGCCGCCGAGTGCGCGCCGTTCTTTACCGATTTGCCGGTGCGCATGGCGGCGGCCCACCTGGTGATTTCCCGCTCCGGCGCTTCCACGGTGGCCGAGCTTTCTGCCATCGGCCGGCCGGCGATCTTGGTGCCGCTGCCGCATTCGCTCGATCAGGACCAATTCATCAATGCCGGCGTTCTGGCGGACGCCGGCGGGGTGATTCGCATCGAGCAGCGCGACCTCACCCCCGAACGGCTGGCGGCCGAGATCGCAAGCCTGGCCGGCGCCCCGGGCCGCTTGGTGCGCATGGCGCAGGCTGTCAAATCGGCCGGCACCACCGATGCCGCCGAGCGGCTGTCGGACTTGGTGTTGAAGGTAGCCGGTGATCGGACCTTTTCGTAAGCAATCGGTTGACATATGTAAGCGTTTAGCTTACATTGCGTCGTGATCAGGACATTCAGTAGCAAGGCGCTGACTGAGCTGTGGGCAAAAGGCCGCACACCCAAGATCGACGCTAAGATGTCTAAGCGCATCCTGATCCGTCTCGATCGGCTGAACGTCGCAAGCGCGCCGGCGCAGATGAACCTTCCCGGGTTTGATTTCCCTTCCCTGAAGGGCTTCGTTCCGTTCCGCTACTCAGTCCACGTCAACGGGCCGTGGTGCATCACCTTCGAATTCGATGCCGGAGACGCTCTCCGCGTGGATTTCGAACAATACCATTAAGGAGTCAACGCATGACCGTATATAGGGCCAAGCGCGATCCGAGCCGATGTCCGACGCATCCCGGCGAATTGCTGAGCGAGGTGATTCCGGCGACCGGCAAGAGCAAGACTGAGATCGCCGCGCTGCTCGGTATTTCCCGTCAGCATCTTTACGACATCCTGGCGCAGCGCAAGCCGGTGTCCCCAGGCGTCGCCGTCCGGCTCGGCAAATTGTTCGGGGACGGGGCGGCTGTTTGGGTGCGTATGCAAGGTGCCTACGATACCTGGCACGCCGAGCGCGAACTTGCCGATGAGATCAAGAAAATCCCCCGGCTGAAGGCGGCGGCCGCCTGACGCGACGCGGCAAATTGCACTAGAGCTGGAGGCGCTTTAATCATTCCAGCCCGGCTGGTCTTGTTTCGGCCATCCACCTCTTGCAATAAGCACCCAGGAAACTAAGGGCGACCCCATGAAACTGCCGCGCGACATCGGTCCGGTGCATTTCGTCGGCATCGGCGGCATCGGCATGAGCGGCATCGCCGAGGTGCTGGTCAATCTCGGCTACACCGTCACCGGCTCGGACGTGGCCGACAGCGCCAACGTCAAGCGGCTGCGCGACAAGGGCATCAAGGTCGCCATCGGGCACAAGGCCGAGAACATCGATGGCGCCGACGTGGTGGTGGTGTCTTCCGCCATCAAGCAGGATAACCCCGAACTCGTGGCCGCGCGCGCCAAGCGCCTGCCGGTGGTGCGGCGCGCCGAAATGCTGGCCGAGCTGATGCGGCTGAAAAGCTGCGTCGCCATCGCCGGCACCCATGGCAAGACCACCACCACATCGATGGTGGCGACGCTGCTCGACGCCGGCGGCTTCGACCCGACCGTGATCAACGGCGGCATCATCAACGCCTATGGCACCAATGCGCGGCTCGGCGCCGGCGATTGGATGGTGGTCGAGGCCGACGAATCCGACGGCACCTTCCTCAAGCTGCCGGCCGACATCGCCATCGTCACCAATGTCGACGCCGAACACCTCGACCATTTCAAGACATTCCAAAACGTGCAGAACGCCTTCGTCGCCTTCATGGAGAACGTGCCGTTCTACGGCTTCGTGGTGATGTGCACGGACCATCCGATCGTGCAGCGCCTGGTTGGGCGCGTCGTCGACCGGCGCATCATCACCTACGGCGAAAATCCGCAGGCCGATGTGCGGCTGGTCGATCTGGATCACGCCGGCGGCAAGTCGCACTTCTCGGTGCTGTTCCGCGACCGCGACGGCAAGGACGTTCACGCCATTCGCAAGCTCGAACTGCCCATGCCGGGCCGCCACAACGCGCTCAATGCCACATCGGCGATCGCGGTCGCGTATGAGCTGAAAATTCCGGACGAAAAAATCCGCAAGGCGCTCGCCAATTTCGGCGGCGTGAAACGGCGCTTCACCCGGGTCGGCGAATGGAACGGCGCGACCATCATCGACGACTACGGCCACCATCCGGTCGAGATTGCCGCGGTGCTCAAGGCCGCGCGCGAGTCGACCAAGGGCCAGGTCATCGCCGTGGTGCAGCCGCACCGCTACACGCGGCTCAAGACATTGTTCGAGCCGTTCTCCACTTGCTTCAACGACGCCGACGCCGTGATTGTCGCGCATGTCTATCCGGCCGGCGAAGCGCCGATCGAAGGCGCCGATCGCGATCATCTGGTGGCGGCCATCCGCGCGCGCGGCCACCGCCAGGTCATTCCGCTCGACGGGCCCGAGCAATTGGCCGGCATCGTCAAAGGGCTCGCCAAGCCGGGCGACTACGTGGTCTGCCTCGGCGCCGGCTCGATCACGCAATGGGCCTACGCGCTGCCGGCGGAACTCAAGGCACTATGAGTTTCCCCGACATCGTCCCCGAGCTGAAAGCCCGCATGCCCGAATTGCGCGGGCATCTCTTGGCCAACCAGTCGCTCGGTGAGCTGACTTGGTTCCGGGTCGGCGGTCCGGCGCAGGCCTTCTTCATGCCGCAGGATGAAAACGATCTGGCCTATTTTCTGCAAAACTTGGCCGTCGAGATTCCCGTAACGGTCGTCGGCGCCGGTTCCAACCTGATCGTGCGCGACGGTGGCGTGCCAGGTGTGGTGATCCGGCTCGGGCGCGGCTTCAACGAGATCATGGTCGAAGCGGATAATCGCATCGCCTCCGGCACCGCCATGCTCGACGTGATGGTCGCGCGCGCGGCGCAGGCAGCCGGCATCGCAGGGCTCGCGTTCTTCAGCGGTATCCCCGGCTCAATCGGCGGCGCGCTGCGCATGAACGGCGGCGCCTACGGCGGCGAAACCAAGGATGTGCTGGTCGAGGCGCGCGGGATCGACCGGCGGGGAAATCTCCGCACCTACAGCAATGCCGACATGGGATTTACCTATCGCCATTGTGGCGTGCCCGACGACGTCATCTTTACCGCGGCATTGTTCCAGGGCCGCGCCGGCAATCCGGAAGAGATCGCCGCCGAAATGGCCGAGATCAAGAGCAAGCGCGAGAAAAGCCAGCCGCGCAATCGCACTGGCGGCTCCACCTTCAAGAATCCACCCGGCGCCAGCGCCTGGCAACTGGTGGACGCGGCCGGCTGCCGCGGGCTTAAAGTGGGCCAGGCGAAGGTCTCTGAGCTGCACAGCAATTTTCTGATCACGCTCGAGGGCGCCAGCGCGGCCGACATCGAGACGCTCGGAGAAACCGTGCGCGCACGCGTTAAGGCGCATTCCGGCATCGATCTGGAATGGGAAATTAAGCGGATTGGAATAAACTAGATGCCCATGAAACACGTCGCCGTATTGATGGGAGGCTGGTCGGCCGAGCGCGAGATTTCGCTGCGCTCCGGCAAGGCCTGTGCCGACGCCGCCGAACGCGCAGGCTATCGCGTCAGCCGGCTCGACGTCACCCGCGAGGCGGCGGCGGATTTGCGCGCGCTCAAGCCCGACGTCGCGCTCAATGTGCTGCACGGCCGCCCGGGCGAGGACGGCACGCTGCAAGGCCTGCTGGAAATCCTCGGCATTCCTTATTCCCATTCCGGCGTGCTGGCTTCCGCGCTGGCCATGCAGAAGGACATCGCCAAGACCGTGCTCAAGGCGGCCGGCGTGCCGGTGCCGGGCGGCGTGGTAGTCACGCGCACGCAAGCCGCCGCGCGCCATTTGCTGCCGCCGCCTTACGTGATCAAGCCGGTGGCAGAAGGCTCCAGCGTCGGTGTATTCATCGTGCGCGAGGACCACAAGCATCCGCCGCAGGAACTGACGCGCCCGGACTGGAGCTTCGGCGACAAGGTGCTGGTCGAGCCCTATATCCCCGCCGCCGCCTGTCGCTCGCCGCGCACCGCGCGCTCGGCTGCCGCGGCATCAGCCGCACCGACTTCCGCTACGACGACAGTCTTGGCGGCTCACAAGGTCTCGCCTGTCTGGAGGTGAACACCCAGCCGGGCATGACCGAAGTGTCGCTGGTGCCCGAGCTTGCTGCCCACGCCGGCATCGGCTTCGAGGACCTGGTGCGTTGGATGATCGAGGACGCTTCCCTCGACCGTTAAGTGCCGTCCAAACGCGTTGAATTTGCCACACTTGGCCTAAGTTAAGGCCTTCTGCACACAATTCGTAAACCTTTACTAATCGTTTACCAAAGCCCCCCAAGACTAGGCAGAGGTGGCGTTTCGCGCACTCGGCCGAGGATTTGCGCGCGCGGATGTGCCGCTGCCGGCAGCCTCTAGGGGACTGGTCTTTCGATGGATGTTCGAGGACGCCTCGCTCAATCGCTGAAGCTGATCCTGAAACGACGCGCCAAGGCCGCTTCGCGCCAGCGCGCGCACTCATGGTCGGCATCGGATTCGAGCGTGTTGCGCTTCGCGCGCCGCTCATTCGATGCGCTGTTGAATTTGAATGTGCCGCGCGGCGCCGGCGCCAGCGCCGCTGCTTTGTTGCTGCTCGGCAGCACCTATTACGGCGTGGTCAAAGGCGGCCACGCTCCGGCGATCGAAGCGCAGATCCAGGACATCTGCGATGCCGCCGCCAACAGCGTGGGTTTCCGCATTTCCGAGATTGCACTCGCCGGCGAGCATGAAGTCAGCCGCGAGGACATCTTGAGCCTCGCTGGCGTCACCGGGCGCTCCTCGCTGCTGTTTCTCGACGCCGGGCAGACGCGCATCCGCCTCATGACCAATCCGTGGATCGCGCAAGCCGCGGTACTCAAACTTTATCCCGGCCGCCTGCGCATCGAGATCAAGGAGCGCAAGGCCTTCGCGCTGTGGCAGAAGGACGGCCGCGTCTCGCTGATCGCCGCCGACGGCACCGTGCTGGAAACCTACGTGCCGCAGCGCTTCGCGTCGCTGCCGCTGGTGGTCGGCGACGGCGCCGAGCATGCGGCGCAAGCCATTCTCGATTTGCTCAAGCGCTATCCGGCGATCGTCAAGTCGGTCGAGGCCTCGGTGCTGGTCGCCGAGCGGCGCTGGAACCTGCATCTGAAGAGCGGCATCGAGGTGCTGTTGCCTGAACGCGAGCCCGCGCAGGCGCTGACGCTACTGGTCGATCTCGCGCAGACCAAGAAATTGCTGTCGCGCGACATCGTGGCGGTCGATCTGCGGCTTTCCGACCGCGTCACCGTGCGGCAATCCGATGCCGCCGCGGCGGCGCGCGACGCGGCGCTCAAGGCCGCCGAGAAGGACAAGAAGGCCAAGCGCAAGGGGACCGACGCATGACGGTGCTGCGCTTCGGTCTCACGCCCAAGATGAAGCCGGTTTCGCCACGGCGGGCGGCCGTGGTCGCCGGTCTCGATATCGGCACCAGCAAGACTGCCTG
>DAIMKK010000164.1:0-1878 GCA_036721745.1 Pseudolabrys sp.
TGCTTGACGGCAAATTTCCTTATCTCGTCGCGGAAGTCGACGGCGCCTTTGCAGGATATGCCTACGCGTCGTCCTACCGGACGCGCCCGGGCTACCGTTTCACCGTCGAGAACTCGGTTTATGTCGCGCCCGACATGCACCGCCGCGGCATCGGCAAGGTTCTGCTGCAAGCGCTGATCGACGCCTGCACGGTGCTCGGTTTCCGGCAGATGATCGCGGTGATCGGAGATTCAAATCAAGCAGCGTCGATCGGGATACACAAGGCGTGTGGCTTTGAGCACGCCGGAAACCTGCGTAATATCGGCTGGAAATTCGGCCGCTGGCTCGACACGCCAATAATGCAGCTCGCCTTGGGATCGGGGGCGGCGACTCCGCCGCGAGAGAACGAAACGAAATCCGGCCAAAGCGGGTCGTCCGGCAATAACCAGCACTAATCGAACTAAACCACCACAGCCAGCGACCGGTCGATCGATCGCAACACGCGATCGAGTTCGTCGCCGCGGCGCATGATCAGGCCGGTGGCCGAGATCACGCTGTAGGCGCCCTGACGGCGCGCCAGCTTGGGATTTTTTTCGATGCGGTAAAGCGGGACTTCCGATGAGCGGCGGAAAACGGAGAACACCGCGCGGTCTTTCAGGAAATCGATGGCGTAATCGCGCCATTCGCCGGCGGCGACCTTGCGGCCATAAAGATCGAGAATGCGGTTGAGCTCGCGGCGGCTGAATGTGACTTGATAGACGGGGGCGGGAGCGCGTTGCGCCGGGGATCCGCCCCCGGGGGACTGGCTTGGGTCGATTTCGCCGGAACCGAACGTCATGCGGCGCCTCCTTTTGTTGGCCCGATGATCGCGCCGGGCCGCGTCCACGGCAAGAGCCTCATTTTGGCGTCAATTGCCGGCGAAACGGGCAAAACCGCCTCCAACCGATCACGAACTCGTTAAATGCCCACACAATAACGCCCTATTTCCGTCAATCGCCGGTCACTCTGGGTTGGGATAAAGCGAGCGTTGCCTCAAAGGCCCGGTCCGGTTCGAACCCCGGATTCCTCAGCCCCCCAGCCCCCCGGGGCTCAGCCGACCGGGCCAGTTTGAGTTCCGCGTACGGTTCAATCCCCTAAGCCTTCGGGCCGGCTAGTCGCCGGCCCGAATTTTTTTGTGCGCGTTCTATCATTCAGGGACGCGAGCAAAAACGAGCGGACCCGCAATCCATACTCCCAGTGTTGGGGTTATGGATTCCTGGTTCGACCGCCTTCGGCGGCCGCTCCGGAATGACGGAAAAAATTTAGTGCAAGCTCGCCGTGGCGGCGCCGAGCATCAAGCCCGGCTTGGCGGCGATACCGCTTTGCACGATCACGGCCACGCGGTCGATGTCCTGCATGGAAAAATCGGCATCGGGAAGACTGGCGAGCGGCACGCTGAAGGTTTCCGCTTTGCCGTTCCAGTCGCCGAGCTTCACCCAGCGGCGGACCACGTTGGTATAGGCGAGCGTATGTCCCCGGTTCTCGCCGCGTTCGATCGCAATCTGCGCCGTGCTGGTGATCGGGCAAAGCCAGACCTCGGCGCTGCCGTGCTGGTCACTGCCCGCGGGAACATTCACGGTCACATTGCCGGCTGCCACCGCCATCGTCACCGGCAAGGGGAGCGGCGTATCTTGACGCCGAGTTGTTGCGACGGCGCGCTCAATTGCTGCCTTGTCGCTGCCGACCACGGCGACGACGCCGTTGATCACGGCCTGCGGCGTCGCCACTTCGCGGTCGCCACGCGCAATCGAATACGCGTGCTGGCGCACCGAATGGCCGTGCAGCGCGAGCGTGTCCTTCCAGCCCAGATAATCCCAGTAATCGACCGGCAGGCTCATCGTCACCAGCGAAGGATCCTTC
>DAIMKK010000164.1:1888-6506 GCA_036721745.1 Pseudolabrys sp.
CTTGTCGGCGGGCGGACAGGACGAACAGCCTTGGCTGGTGAATAATTCGATGACCGCGCGCGGTTCCTCCGCGCTAGCAAGCGGCGGCATCAGCGAGGCGGTGCAAATCAGGGCGCCCGTAAAGGCGATGTGGCGATAGTTCATGCCGATCCCACCATCCCCCTGCCCGGCGCGGCACCATATAAAGCGCCCCGCCGATCACCCGCCACTCACTTCGCGGTGACTGGATTTCGACTGGGGACCCTGACCAAATCGCCGCTCAACCGGCCAAATGGCGCAGCACGTATTGCAGAATTCCCCCGTTCTTGAAGTAATCCAGCTCGTCCACAGTATCGATGCGGCAGATCAGCGGAACGCGCTTGAGCGTGCCGTTGCCGGCCACGATCTCCGCGATCAGCCGTTGGCGGGGTTTGAGTTCGCCATGCAGGCCGCGAATGGTGACCTGCTCGTCGCCCTTCATGCCGAGCGACTGCCAGGACGTCCCCTCCTCGAATACCAACGGCATCACACCCATGCCGATCAGGTTGGAGCGGTGGATGCGCTCGAACGACTGGGTGATGACGGCGCGCACGCCGAGCAGCACGGTGCCCTTGGCGGCCCAGTCGCGCGAGGAGCCGGTGCCATATTCCTTGCCGGCGAAGATGACGAGCGGCACGTTGTCGGCTTTATACTTCATCGCCGCGTCGTACATCGTCATCTTCTGCTTCGACGGGTAGTGGATGGTGACGCCGCCTTCGACGCCCGGCACCATCTGGTTCTTGATACGGATGTTGGCGAAGGTGCCGCGCATCATGACTTGATGATTGCCGCGGCGGGTGCCGTATTGGTTGAAATCCTTCGGACGCACTTGGTGGTCGCGCAGATACTCGCCGGCCGGGCTCGCTTCCTTGATCGATCCCGCCGGAGAGATGTGATCGGTGGTGATCGAGTCGAGGAATAGCCCGAGCACGCGGGCATCCACGATGTCTTCGATCGGCCGCTGGCGCTTATCCATGCCTTCGAAGTAAGGCGGGTTCTGCACGTAGGTCGAGCGATCGTCCCACGCATAAGTCAGTCCGCCCTTGACCGCGATCTTGCGCCAATTGGCGTCGCCCTTGAATACGTCGGCATATTTCTTGGCGAAAATCTGCCGGGTGATGTTCTTGGAAACGTATTCGCCGATTTCCTTGTTCGACGGCCAGATGTCCTTCAGAAAGACCTTCTTGCCTTTCTGATCGACGCCGAGCGGCTCCTTCGCCATATCGACGTTCATCGAGCCGGCGATGGAATAGGCGACCACCAGCGGCGGCGAGGCAAGATAGTTGGCGCGTACGTCGGCGTTCACCCGGCCTTCGAAATTGCGGTTGCCCGATAGCACCGCGGCGGCCACCAAGTCGCCGTCGTTGATCGCTTGCGAATTTTCCGGCGGCAGCGGCCCGGAATTGCCGATGCAGGTGGTGCAGCCGAAACCGACCAGGTTGAAGCCGAGCTTATCGAGATCCTTCTGCAGGCCCGACTTCTCGAGATATTCGCCCACCACTTGCGAGCCTGGCGCCAGCGAGGTCTTTACCCAGGGCTTCGCCGTCAGGCCTTTGGCCGCGGCTTTGCGGGCGAGCAGGCCGGCGCCAACCATCACGTTCGGGTTGGAGGTATTGGTGCAGGAGGTGATAGCCGCGATCACCACGTCGCCGTGGCCGATATCGTAGTTCTTGCCCTCCACCGGTACGCGCTTCTTCGATTCGGCGCTCTTGCCAAATTCCTTGTCCATCGAAATGGCAAAGCCGGCCTTCACTTCCTTCAGCGCCACACGATCCTGCGGACGCTTGGGGCCGGCGAGCGAAGGCTCGACCGAGGCGAGATCGAGCTTGAGGATGTCGGTGAACATCGGATCGGGCGTTGTCTTGACGCGGAACATGCCCTGCGCCTTGGCGTAGGCTTGCGTCAGCGCGATCACGTCGGGCGGGCGGGCGGTGTCCTTCATGTAGCGGATGGTGTCGTCGTCGATCGGCGAGAAGCCACAAGTGGCGCCGTATTCCGGCGCCATGTTGCCGAGCGTGGCGCGGTCGGCGATCGTGAGATGCGTGAGGCCGGGTCCGAAGAATTCGACGAACTTGCCGACCACGCCGCGCCTGCGCAACATTTCGGTGACGGTGAGCACCAGATCGGTGGCGGTGACGCCTTCCTTGAGCTTGCCCGACAATTTGAATCCGATCACCTCGGGCAGTACCATCGACAGCGGCTGGCCGAGCATGGCGGCTTCCGCCTCGATGCCGCCGACGCCCCAGCCGAGCACCGAGAGGCCGTTCACCATGGTGGTGTGCGAGTCGGTGCCGACCACCGTGTCGGGATAGGCGACGTCCATGGTGACGGTGGCGGGTTTGCCGTCGACTTTGACCTTGTCCTTGCGGCTCCAGACCACACGCGACAAATATTCGAGGTTGACCTGGTGGCAGATGCCGGTGCCGGGCGGCACCACGCTGAAATTGTCGAACGAGCGCTGCGCCCATTTCAGGAATTTGTAGCGCTCCTGGTTCTGCCGGTATTCCTCGTCGACGTTCTTCTTAAACGCTTGATTGTTGCCGAAGAAGGTCACCGCCACCGAGTGATCGATAACGAGATCGACCGGCACCTGCGGATTGATCTTCTTGGGATCGCCGCCGAGCTCTTTCATGGCGTCGCGCATGGCGGCGAGATCGACCACCGCCGGCACGCCGGTAAAATCCTGCATCAGCACGCGCGCCGGGCGGAACGCGAATTCGTGATCCGACGTCTTGGTCTTGAGCCACTCGGCGAAGGCCTTGATATCATCCTTGGTCACCGTGCGCCCATCTTCGTTGCGCAGCAGATTTTCCAACAGGACCTTCATCGAGAACGGCAGGCGGGAAATTCCCTTCAGCCCGTTTCTCTCGGCGGTGGGCAGACTGAAATAAGCGTAAGTTTTGCTACCAACCTGAAGGGTCTTGCAGCATCGAAAACTGTCGAGCGAAGTCATTTTGGAGGTTTCCATTCCCGGCCGGGACTGCAGCGCTGGTTCGGTCTAAGCTCTTAGCAAGACAAGACTTTTCTCGCCGGGGAGACTTGCGCCCGAATTCCACTAAGCTAACGGTATAACGGCGGGCTTATAAGGTCTTTTTCTGCCGGACGCCATATTAACGAAGGAACTACCCGAAAAATGCGCAGATTATCGGGGTATTCCGCGGCCGGGATGGCTTCCCTGCCAGGCGCGGACAGGCTATGGCGCGCCTGATGCAGCTCAAGGGCGATAATCTGGCTTGCAGCCGGGGTGGGCGCGAGGTCTTTACCGGCCTCAATTTCAGCCTGCCCGGCGGCGAAGCTTTGGTGGTGACCGGGCGCAACGGCGCCGGCAAATCTTCGCTACTGCGCATGATCGCCGGACTGGTGCATGTCGCCAGCGGCCGGCTGGAACTCGAGGACGGCGAGCCCGAGGCCTCGATTGCCGAGCAGGCGCATTATGTCGGCCATCAGGACGCGGTGAAACCGTCGCTGACGGTCGGCGAAAACTTGCAATTCTGGTCGCAGTATCTCGGCGCTGGCGGCCAGACAATCGACGCCGCGCTGCAAGCGGTCGACCTCGCGCCACTCGCCAACCTGCCGGGGGCCTATCTGTCGGCCGGGCAGCGCCGGCGACTTTCGATCGCGCGGCTGGTAGCCATACCGCGGCCGCTCTGGCTGCTGGACGAACCGACCTCGGCGCTCGACGTGCCGTCGCAAAATCGGCTCGCCGATCTGATGCGCAGCCATCTCGCCGGCGGCGGCATGATCGTGGCCGCCGCGCACGGGCCGATCGGGCTTGAACGCGCCCGCGAACTGAAAATAGGGCCGGCATGAACGGATTCACCGCCCTCGTGCTCCGCGACATGCGGCTCTCCGTTCGCGTCGGCGGCGGCGCGTTGATGGGCGCGTTGTTCTTCCTGATCGTGGTGACCATGATGCCGTTCGCACTCGGTCCCGACCTCGCTTTGCTGGCGCGCATCGGCCCGGCGATCCTGTGGCTGGGCGCCCTGCTGGCAAGCCTGCTCGCACTCGACCGGCTTTTTGCGACCGACCATGACGACGGCTCGCTCGATCTCTTGATGATGGGCCGCATGCCGCTCGAATTGGCGGTGGCGGCAAAGGCTATCGCGCATTGGCTGACCACCGCCTTGCCGCTGGTCGTAATCAGCCCGGTGCTTGGGCTCATGCTGAATGTCGAACTGCACGCTATGGGAGCCGTGGCGCTGACATTGCTCGCCGGCACGCCGGCGCTCACCTTCATCGGGCTGATCGGCGCTGCGCTGTCGGTGGCGCTGCGGCGTGGCGGCCTGCTGCTGGCGGTCTTGGTGTTACCGCTGACTATCCCGGTCCTGATTTTCGGCGTTGCGGCGGCCAATGCGGCTATCGTCGGGCCCGCTCCGTTCGGCCCACCTTTCACCATTCTTTGTGCACTATCTTTGGCCAGCCTGGTATTAGGGCCGCTTGCCGCCGCCGCGGCGCTACGCCACGGCCTCGAATGATCGGGTCGGTTTCATGATGCAAATCAAACCGATCGGGCCTGTAACTGGGCATAGATATGCCGCTGGCCGCCATTGCCCGTGCCGGCGCGTCTGATTAAAAGGCTGCCGATGGCTATCATCGATCT
>DAIMKK010000165.1:0-6434 GCA_036721745.1 Pseudolabrys sp.
TGGCGGAGAGGGAGGGATTCGAACCCCCGATACGGTTACCCGTATGCCGCATTTCGAGTGCGGTGCATTCAACCGCTCTGCCACCTCTCCGGAGCCCGAAAAGAGACTGAAAAAGCCCGCTTTGGACGGCTGCTATGTAACCAAGCAGCGCAAGACAGACAAGGCTTTGGCGGCCTATATTGTGCGCAGCCAAGGGAGCCCGGCCTCCGGCCAGCATAACGATGCTCGACGCCCTGAAAATCGACCGCATCCGCAAGGAATTGCCCGGGGTTTTGTTCACCCTCGCTTTGGTCGGCGGCTTGACCGCGGTGCTTTTCACAATGGTCTGGGAATTGGGGCTCGAACACGGCTCCGTCGTCTACCTGATCCCGGTGCTGATCGCGGCCACGCGCTGGGGCCTCGTATCGGCGGTCGTTGCCGCAATCTGCGGCGTGCTCGCCTCAGCATTTTTCTTCTATCCGCCGCTTTACAGCCTCCGCATCAAGGATCCGCAGGAAGTCCTCAATCTGATCTTGTTCATCTTCGTCGCCATCGTGGTCAGTCAGCTCGCCAGCCAGCTCAAACGCCAATTGGAAACGGCGCGCCAGCGCGAGATCGACCTGCGCGACCTCTATGCCTTCTCACGGCGCCTCGCGGTGGCGTTCGATGTGTCCGACATTCATGCCGCGATCGAAGACCACCTGGCCACCGTCATGCAGCGCAAGGTCGTGCTGTTTGCCGGCGCGCGCGATGCCTCCGCCAGCAGCGGACGGCGCGCCGGCGTTATGGTGCCGGAGCCGGTCCTCGCCGAGGTGGTCGAGGTCGCGTCCGGGCGGCGCGACGCCAACAGCGGCGTGACGGTCACCGGCGAGAGCGGCGATACCTGGCTGGTCCGCGCGGTGTCGCCCAAGAGCTCTGAGTTCGGCGTCATCGCGGTCAATCTCGGCCGTGCATCGCAGGAAGGCTCGGACGAAATGCGCATCCGCGTCGACGCTGTGCTGGCCGACGCCACTGCGACGCTGGAACGGCTAGGCGTCGCCCACGCCATCAGCGAAGCGCGCATGCGTTCGCAGACCGAACAGTTGCGCGAGGCGCTGATCGGCTCGGTCAGCCATGAGTTGCGCACGCCGCTCGCCTCCATCCTCGGCGCCGCCACGGTGCTGAGTGCGGCGCCGGCGCTGCAAGGCGAAAAGAAACTGCAGGCGCTGGTGCTTGACGTGCGTAACGAGGCCGAACGCCTCAACAACGACATCCAGAACCTGCTCGATGCCAGCCGCATCAGCAGCGACGGCATCAAGCCGCATATCGAATGGGCGGATCCTGCCGACATCATCAATTCGGCGATCGAACGCTGCCGCCGCCGCATGACCGACCGCCGCGTCATACTCAATCTGCCGAACGATCTGCCGCTCATCCATGTTGATCCGGTGCTGGTGCAGCAGGCGCTGGTGCAGATCTTCGACAACGCGGTGAAATATTCGCAAGCCGGCTCGCAGATCGCCGTGGCGGCGCGCGCACGCGACGGCCGCATGATCCTGAGCGTCAGCGACGAAGGCGCCGGCCTGACCGCGGCCGAGCAATCGAAAATATGGGATCGCTTCGTGCGCGGCGAGCGCCATGCCGCGACCACCAGCGGCTCCGGCCTCGGGCTGTGGATCGCCAATGCTTTTATCGCGGCCAATGGCGGCAAGATGAATGCCGTCAGCGAGGGGCCCGGCCTCGGCACCGCGATGACGATCGAACTCCCGGTAACGCAAGCCACCGTCACGCAAATGGAAGGCGAAGTAGATGAGTGAGCCATCCCCGATCGTGCTCGTCGTCGACGACGAGATTCAAATCCGCCGCTTCCTGCGCACGGGTTTCGAGCTCAACGGCTTCGTGGTGCACGAGGCCGGCACGGGCGCCGAGGCGATTCGCTCGGCCACGCTGCGGCCGATCGACCTGATGATCGTCGATCTCGGCCTGCCAGACATGGACGGCTCCGAGGTGGTCGAGCGCATCCGCTCCTGGTCGAGCGTGCCGATTATCGTGCTTTCGGTGCGTTCGACCGAGGCGCAGAAGGTCAGCTTGCTTGAACTTGGCGCCGACGATTACGTGGTCAAGCCGTTCGGAATGGCGGAACTGCTGGCGCGCGTGCGCGTGGCGTTGCGCCGGCAGATGCGCGCGGCAAGCGGCGAGCCCACCGTCAAAGTCGGCCCGCTCACCATCGATCTTGCCGCCCGCGCCGTGACGCTCAACGACAAGCGGCTGACGCTTACGCCGAAGGAATACCGGCTGCTGCAGGTGCTGGCGCAGCACGCCGGCAACGTCGTCACCCATCAGCACCTGCTCAAGGAGGTGTGGGGCACGATCCACGTGCACGACACGCATTACCTGCGCATCTTCGTACGCAAGCTGCGGCAGAAGATCGAGCCGCATCCGGATTCGCCCAAGATTCTTGTGACCGAACTGGGCGTCGGCTACCGGCTGGCGCAGTCGGGCAGCGAAGCCGAGAACGGCGCCTATGCCGCCGCCGAGGCGCCGGCCAAGACCGAAGGCTGAGAGCCGTTTCTTGACAGGACGCACCCTTCCCCGCCATAAGATGGCCAACGCGGGCCTTTGGGTCCGCGTGCGTTTTCAGGGCTCAATAAGTCCTTCAAAACACAAGACAATCCGACTGAAAGAAGCCGGTCCGGAATCCTCCGAGCACCGGGGACGAACACAAGGGAAGAACGATGTTCGCAGTCATTAAAGCCGGCGGCAAACAGTACCGGGTGGCCGCCGAGGACATCATCCGGATCGATCGGGTGACCAGCGAGCCGGGCAAGATCGTCGAGTTCGGCGAAGTACTGGTGCTCGGCGGCGACACGCCGCAACTCGGCACGCCCACCATCGCCGGGGCCTGCGTTGCCGGCGAGGTGCTCCAGCACACACGCGGCGACAAGGTGATCGCCTTCAAGAAGCGCCGGCGCAAGAATTCGCGCCGCAAGCGCGGCTCCCGCCACGAGTTCTCGGTGATCCGCATCACCGAGATCCTGACCGACGGCGCCAAGCCGTCGAAAGAGGCGAAACCGCGGCCCCAACGCGCGCCCAAGCCGAAAGCCGAGGGCGAAGCCGAGGCCAAAGAGGCAAAGCCGGCCAAGGCGAAAGCCAAGGAAACGGCCAAGAAAACGGCCACGAAAAAGCCGGCGGCAAAGAGCAAGAAAAAGTGAGATGATTCCTTCACGGAATCGGTGTAGACAGATACCGAATTAAAGAGAGCAGTCATGGCGCATAAAAAAGCAGGCGGATCATCCCGGAACGGCCGCGATTCAGCGGGCCGCAGCCTTGGTCTGAAGAAGGCGGGCGGCGAGATCGTCGTCGCCGGCAATATCCTGGCGCGCCAGCGCGGCACCACGTGGCATCCCGGCCAAAATGTCGGCTGTGGCAAGGATCACACCCTGTTCGCGCTCGTAAACGGAAAAGTTCAGTTCGCTAAGAAAGCCAAAGGCCGCACCTACGTGTCGGTTGTACCGATGACGGAGGCCGCGGCCGAGTAAAAGGTAGACCAAAATTCGAGGTCTGCCGGACATCTAGTCAAACCGGCAGGGCTCAATGGGCTCTGAGAGGGGGAGACGGGTGACCGGCTCCCCCTCTTCGCATTTTCAACGCTGGTGTTGAAAAAATGGAGCCCGTGCCATGACACTGCTGGAACGAATACCGAGAGAGACCTTCCACGAAGGCAGTATCCCCGTCCTCGAGACCAAGCGGCTTTGCCTGCGCGCGCCGCGCCTCGGGGACGCTAAAACGGTTGCGACGCTCGCCAACGACCGCCGCATCGCCGAAAACACGGCGCGCATTCCGCATCCGTACAAGATGTCGGATGCCGAGGGTTTCATTACCGGTGCCAACAAAGCCGGCGGCGAGGCGGTATTCCTGATCACGCTGCGCGACGAGACGATCGTCGGCGCCTGCGGCGTCGTGCTGCAAGATGAGACGCCGGAGCTCGGCTACTGGCTCGGCCTGCCTTTCTGGGGCAAGGGCTATGCAACCGAGGCGCTGCACGCGGTGATCGACTACGCCTTCACCGATCTCGAACACGAGGCGCTGCAGGCGGGCGCCCGCGTCACCAACCCGGCTTCGCGCCGCGTGCTGGAGAAGTGCGGCTTCCAGTGGACCGGCGTCGGCCTCTACCGCATCTCATCGATCAAGTCGTCGGCGCCGATCGACCGCTTCCGGCTTGAGCGCGGCATCTGGTCCGCGCTCAAGGGCTGGGGGCGCATGAAGCGGGTGTCCTGAACACGGAAAGCGGTCTCCTCGCGCGGGGAGACCGCTGGCGTCTCACTCCGTCTTAGGTGAAAATGGCCTGCCCGTCTTCGCCAGGGAGGACTGCCATGGCTTACGACCTCGACCAATTCATCGCTGATTGCAAAACCACGCTTGCGCGCGAACCCGGCCCGCCGGGGCGCGAACAGGTTCGCAGCAATCTCGAAAAGCTGCTCGCCAATCCAGATTTCATCAGCAAGTATTGTGGCGACGACCAGCCGCGCGGGCTGAAGGTTCTGTACGAGGATCCCAAGCTCGGCTTCCAGGTGCTTGCCCACATCAACGACAAGGCGCGCACATCGCCGCCGCACGATCACGGCGCCTCCTGGGCGATCTACGGCCAGGCCACCAAATACACCGACATGATCGAATGGGCGCGCGAGGACGACGGCAATGATCCCAAGCACGCCAAGCTCAAGCCGGCGAAGAAATACCGGCTCACGCCCGGCAAAGCCGGCATCTACCAGGACGGCGCCATTCACTCGATCGACTATCCCGACTATGCGCGCTTCATCCGCGTCACCGGCACCAATCTGGACAAGATCAACCGCATCAAGATCGATCTGAAGACCGGCGCGGTCGAACAGATGTACGCGCAGCAGGCATCGTGAACCTGCACACGACGAAAGCGGTGCTTCATCCCGTCACGCCCGCCACCGTCAAGGCCGTGCTCGGCGACAGCGGCGAGCTGGCGCTGATCGATGTCCGCGAAGAACTGATCTTCTCGCGCAGTCATCTGCTGTGGGCGCGCAATGTGCCGTTGAGCCGGCTCGAACTGCGCTTCGCAGCGCTGGTGCCGCGCCGCGCCACGCGTGTCGTGCTGATCGATGACAATGATGGCTTGGCGCAACGCGCCGCCGATATCCTCGCCCACGCCGGTTACAGCGATCTTTCTTATCTCGACGGCGGCACCGCGGTCTGGGCTGCCGCCGGTTTCGAGCTTTTCTCCGGCGTCAACGTGCCGAGCAAGGCGTTTGGCGAATTCATCGAGCACCAAAGCGGCACGCCGAGCGTCAGCGCGCAAGATCTCGACGCACTGATGCGCGCCGGCACCAACATGGTGGTGCTCGACAGCCGGCCCTACGACGAATATTCGCGCATCTCGATCCCGACCGGCATCAACGTGCCGGGCGCCGAACTGGTGCTGCGCGTACACGACATCGCGCCCTCGCCCGACACTTTGATCGTGGTCAACTGCGCCGGCCGCACGCGAAGCATCATCGGCGCGCAATCGCTGATCAATGCCGGCGTGCCAAACAAGGTGGTCGCGCTGCGCAACGGCACCATGGGCTGGCATCTCGCCGGCCTCGCCTGCGATCACGGCAAAGACAACCGCGCACCGGCGGTGAGCGGATCGGGCCTCGCATGGGCGAAATCCAAAGCCGGTGACGTGGCGCGCCGCTTCGGCATCGCGCGCATCGACCGCGCCGCGCTCGAAAGCTGGCGCGCCGACCCGAGTCGCACGACTTACATCTTCGACGTGCGCGATCCCGCCGAATACGAGTCCGGCCATTTCCCCAGCGCCCACTCCGCGCCCGGCGGGCAATTGGTGCAGGCGACCGATCATTATGCCGGCACGCTCGGCGCGCGCATCATCTTGAGCGACAACGACGAGGTGCGCGCGGTGATGACCGCCTCCTGGCTCAAGCAGATGGGCTGGCAGGAGGTTGTCGTATTCCCGGAAGCCGGCGATGAAAAAGGCCAGCCGGCCGCCGAGGTGCTCGGCACGGTGCCGGCCGACGCAAGCGTCGAATTCTCCGACGTGCTGGCGATCGACAACGTGAACGTCATCGATCTGTCGCGCAGTCCGAATTACCGCAAGGGCCACATCCCCGGCGCCTGGTTCGCCATTCGATCGCGGCTCGATCGCGCGCTGCCGAATATCCCGTTGCGCAAGATGGTGGTGCTCACCTCGGAGGATGGCATGCTCGCCGGCCTCGCCGTCGAGGAAGCGCGCGCGCTCACGACGCTTCCGGTGCGCTGTCTGCGCGGCGGCAACGCGGCCTGGGCCGCCGCCGGCTTTCCGCTCTCGGCCGACTCCAAACTGGCGGACGAGCCGCTCGATGCCTGGCTCAAGCCCTACGAGCGGCCGGGCGATCCTAAGGCCGCCATGAACGAATATTTGTCTTGGGAAATCGACCTGTTATCGCGCATCGCGCGCGACGGCACGA
>DAIMKK010000166.1:0-6427 GCA_036721745.1 Pseudolabrys sp.
CATGCTCACGCCGAGGGCGCATCTCAAAGCCTGGCTCACCTACGCCGATAAAAAGGAGTTTCACGACCAGGCGCTGGCCGGCGCGCGAAAGCTCGACCACCGCACCGCCGACGCCGTCGAGATGCTCAACGACAAATACGACATCGCCGCACCGTGGCAGGTGTTGAAATATCTGCCGGTGCTCGACCTTGAGATGACCCCGCGGCTGTGCGGCGCGGCCCTCACGCAGGTGCATGGCGACTTCGCGAAAGTCCTGCGGCCGAAACCCGATGACCAGCGCCGCTACAGCGAGCTGCTCGACCGGCTGGGGGCCTATGAACCATTGACCGCGCTGGTGTGGCTCGCCGGCCATGGCTGCGACGCCGAAGGCGAATTGAGCGAAGCCGAGGCGGTTATCCGCACTTATCAGGATTCGCCGGCCAGGGCGGCGATGCTGGCCACGCTGGCGCAGCTGCACCGAAAGTGAGCGGCAGGGCGTTAGGGTTTCGTTAACTATACATTTTATTGATCTATTAATGAAAACTTACCGGCCGGATGGCAACAGAACCTTTCGCGTTTTCCGGCGGCAATTTCGACCCTGCGGACTGGCCAAGCGCCCGCGCGCAAGGGCACCGGATGCTCGACGATATTCTCGATTACATCGAGAACATCCGCGAGCGCCCGGTGTGGCAGCCAATTCCGGATAGCGTGCGCGCCCGATTCCGCGCGGCCGTCCCGGCCGGGCCAAGCGATCTCGCCGCCGTGCATGACGAGTTCATGCGCGACATTCTTCCCTTCGCCACCGGCAATGTGCACCCCGGCTTCATGGGCTGGGTGCATGGCGGTGGCAACGTGCCTGGCATGCTGGCGGAGATGCTCGCCGCCGGGCTCAACGCCAATCTCGGCGGCCGCGATCACATGCCGATCGAGGTCGAACGGCAGATTACGCACTGGCTGCGCCAACTCTTCGAATTTCAGGATACCGCGAGCGGGCTATTCGTCACCGGCACGTCGATGGCTAATCTGCTCGGCGTGCTGATCGCGCGTACGCGCGAACTAGGGGTCGGGGTGCGGCGCAACGGCGTCGCATTGGCCGGCAAACGTCTCGTTGCCTACACGTCGGCCGCCGCGCACGGCTGCATTTCGCAGGCCATGGATTTGTCGGGCCTCGGCAGCGCGGCGCTGCATGTCATTCCTACCAACGACCTGCATCAAATCGATATCGAGGCGCTCAAGGCGGCGATCGCGCGGGATCGCAGCGCGGGTCTGACGCCGTTCCTGCTGGTCGGGACCGCCGGCGCAGTCGATACCGGCGCCATTGACGACCTGGCGGCGCTCGCCGCCATCGCGGTCCGGGAAAAGCTGTGGTTTCACGTCGACGGGGCCATCGGCGCGCTCGCCATCCTGGCGCCCGACATCGCGCCACGGCTCGCCGGCATCCAGCAGGCCGACTCGATCGCGCTTGATTTCCACAAATGGGGGCAGGTGCCTTACGACGCGGGCTTCATCCTGGTGCGCGACGGCACGTTGCACCGCGACACGTTCGCCTCGCCGGCGGCCTATTTGCGGCGCGAGACGCGCGGGCTGGCGGCCGGCGCGCAATGGCCTTGCGATTTCGGTCCCGATCTGTCGCGCGGCTTTCGCGCGCTCAAGACCTGGTTCACGCTGAAAGTTTATGGCACCGAGGCGCTGGGCGCGATGATGTCGCGTACCTGCGACTTGGCGCGCTATCTCGAGATCAAGATCGCCGCCTCGCGCGAGCTGGAGCTGCTCGCTCCGGTCTCGCTCAACATCGTCTGCTTCCGTTATCGGGGCGACGATCCAGACCGGCTGAATGCGAAGATTGTCGCGGACTTGCACGAATCCGGCATCGCAGCGCCGTCCACGACCATGATCGGCAATCGCCTGGCGATTCGCGTGGCGATCGTCAACCACCGCACCGCGCCGCGCGATATCGATGCGCTGGTGAACGCGTTATTGAAATTCGGCGCTACCGCGGCAGCGAAAAGCTATGCGGCCTAAGGAGCGATGATGACTTCCGCAAATGCAAATTTAGCCGTTGCCAGCGAGCAATACCCCGCCACCCTGATCGGATTGCCGGCGCTCTGCCAGATGGCTTTTGATGGCCTCGATCTAGCGCCGGTGTGGAACAGACTGGTTCATCGCGTGCAAGCGCGGCCAGGTGACGCCGCCGCGCTGCTCGACCTTTCGACCATCGCTCAACTGCAAGGGCGGCCGCAGGATCGCCAGCAATTGCAAGCGGCCGCGCTGAAGCTGCAACAAGTTTATCGGCGGCCGGCGGCCACCGGTTTGGACCGGCCGCTCAGGCTGCTCGCTTTCATGGCGCCCGGCGATTTCATGGCCAACATGCCGCTGGAGTTCATGCTGGAAGGCTCAAGCATCGTACTCGACATGATGTATGTCGTGCCGGGCACGGTGATGCCGGAATCGCCGGAGCATGACGTCGCCATCGTGGCGATCGATGAATCGGACGAGACCGCGCCGGTGCTGCGCGAAATCTCGAAACTCGTGAAGTCCTGGGCGCGCCCCGTCGTCAATGCGCCCGAGCGGATCGCACGCCTGACACGGGCCGGCACCTGGGAACTGCTGAAATCCGTTCCGGGGATCGTCATTCCGATCAATGCGCGCATCGACCGCGCGACATTCGCAAGCATTGGCACCGGCGACATCGCGATCGAATCGATCCTCGAAGACGGCGGATTCCCAATTATCGCACGTCCATTCTGGTCACAGGCCGGTATGGGCCTCGTGAAACTCGACAACGCAGCGGCCATAGATGCCTATTTGCATGAATGGGCGGACGCGGAATTCTACCTTTCGCCTTTTGTCGACTACAGCAGTCGCGACGGGCTATTCCGCAAAGCCCGTATCGCCGTCATCGAGGGCCGCCCGTTTGTGGCCCACATGGCGATCTCGCAGCATTGGATGATCCATTATCTCAATGCCAATATGCGTGAGGATGCGGCCAGGCGCGCCGAAGAAGCCCGCTTCATGGCAAATTTCGACGGTGAGTTTGGCGCCCGGCATGCGGCCGCCTTCCGGGCGATCGCGGAGCGTAGCGGGCTCGAATATTTGCCGATCGATTGCGCCGAGACGCAGGACGGCAAGCTTTTGGTGTTCGAGGTGGGAACCGCGATGATCGTGCACTCGATGGATCCGCCCGATCTGTTCCCCTACAAGCGGCCGCAGATGGAAAAGGTATTCAAGGCGTTTCAAGCCATGCTTCATAACGCCGCGCGATAAAAAACCGGCCGCGCAAGGCTTGCGCAGCCGGCTTGATTCGCGAACGTTGCGTCAGTTGCCTTGGATGGTCTGGATCACGCTCGACATCGGGCGCGCCTCGTCCAGTCCGCCGCCCATCTCCTTGAGCACGGCCTCTTTATATTCCGGCAGCGGCTCAATCGGCGTCTTGCCGACCACCTGCACCACCTTGTAGCCGCCGGCCTTGAGCTGCTTGAGCAGTTCCGGCGCCGCTTCGGAGGTGCCATGCTGGAAGTCGTGCATCAGAATGATGCCCTTGCCGTGCTTGGCGAGCTTGGTCATGACCGATTTGATGACCTGCTCAGGCTTGTGAATCTTGAAATCGAACGAGTCCATGTCGGTGGAGAAGATGGCGATATTGCGTGTGCCCAGATAGGTGACCATTTCCGGCGGATGCCGCAGGGCCGGGAAGCGGAAAAACGGCGCTATCGGCGTGTTGCCGAGCGAGATGCTCACCGCCGCGATGCCTTTTTCGATTTCCGCTTTGGCTTCGTCAGCCGTCAGCTTCGACAGATCCTTGTGCGACCAGGTATGCGAGCCGACGGTGTGGCCGGCCTTGACCACTTCCTTCAGGATATCGGGACGATAGCCGGCGTGTTTGCCAATCGGGAAGAACAGCGCCTTGGTGCACTGGTCGGCCAGTGCCTTGAGCACGCGCTCGGTATTGCCCGGCCACGGGCCGTCGTCGAACGTCAGCACGACTTCTTTTTCGCGCAGGAAGTCATAGGCCTTGAAGTGTTCGAAGCCGAAGCCGGGACCGCCGGTGGTGTCGATCTGAACCACGCGCTCGACGCCCAGCGCATTGGGATTGTCACATTTGGCCTTTGCAACGGCCGGTGCAGCCGGGGCGGGAGCCGGTGCGGCTGCACGGGGCGGCCGGAGCTTGCGCGTTCTGCGCCCAGACGGCAGCGCCCGCCGTCGACATCGATATCGCAAGAGCAATCGCCAAAGCGCTACGCATCAAGTTCTCCCGTCAATGGCTGAATTTGGAAATCTGGCTATTCATCGCGGCTTTGATCTTGCGAGTCAACGCAGACCCCAAAAACGTCGAAATTGCGGGGATTTGCTGCGCCACAATGGTTAATTTCGACGGCGGCAGGTGGCCGCAGATTCGGAGTGTTGCCGCCCGCTAAGATAGGTCCTATCTGGACTATAAGTTCCACCCGGAGGCTCCCCATGCCCGCGATTGCATCCACCGCCAGAGTTTCGCGGGCGTTGCTGTTGCTGTCGCTTGTCGGCGGCCTGGCCGTGGCGGGATCACTGGCGCTTTGGGCCTATTACGGCACCGCCGTGTTCTTCGAAATGGTGCGCACCGGCTGGGTCGCGTGCTTCTGATGCAGCGCGCGTGAGCCTCGATGACGGCCCGAACGTCTCACATCCTTTTAGTCTTCTCCGCTTTTCTGGCGGGCCTCGCCATCTTTCTCGGCGTCATACTTTTCACGACCCATTATCAGGGAACGGCGCTCGGCCCGTCGGCGATCGGCGGTCCCTTCAAGCTGATCGACGAGAACGGCAAGCCAATCACCGACCAAGACATGAAGGGCCGGCCCTTCCTGGTTTTCTTCGGCTACCGGCACTGTCCCGATATCTGCCCGACCACACTGTTCGAAATGTCGGAGGTCATGCGCGCGCTCGGTAAGGACGCCGACCGCATTGGCGCGCTGTTCATCACCGTCGATCCGGAGCGCGACACGCCGGAGGGGATGAAGGATTATCTGTCGAGCTTCGATCCGCATCTGCACGGCGCCACCGGCGATGCCAAGGCGATCGAGGCGGTCGAGAAAGCCTACCGGGTTTATGCCAAGAAAGTCGCCACCGACAAAGGCGATTACAGCATGGACCACACCGCGCTGGTCTATCTGATGGACAAACAGGGCCGCTTCGTCGCGCCGTTCAGGCTCGACCGCAAGCCCGAGGAAGCGGCGGCCGATCTGCGGCGCTATCTGTGACGCGGCGCGCCGGTAGCGATATTGTTCGATCTCAAGCGGCGACGTCAGAGTCCGACTGTCGAGCGACGGCGCCCTCGGTCGCTTCGGGGACGAGCGTCGGCAGTTCGCCGGCCTCCTTCAGCGCGGTGAGATAGCGCTCCAGCGCCAGCAGCGACCGCGTCAAATTTGTGGCCTGCCGGGAGCTTTTCGCCAGACCATGCTCGGTCTTCTCCCAGGCGTAAGGCGCGAACACCAGTTGATAGAGCGCGCGCCAGGCCGCCAGCGAGAGCAGCAGCCAATGCACCGGCGTCAACAATAGAATCCATGCACTCGACAGCAGGCGGCGGCGCAACAAGCCGAGCCAGGCGAGGAAGGCCGACGTCAGATAGCCAATGACCACACTCAGGCCGTAGACTGCCGCGAGGACGGCAACCGTCGCGTTGTCGCCGCGCCACATCGGGGCGCCGCTCGCTACTGAATAGATCAGCGCGGCCATGAACAGCGGATGCACCAGCGCCGCCAGCACATTGCCGCCAACGATGAGCTGAAACGTGAGAAAGCCCGGCAGGCCCAAATCGCGCAGCAACCGGGCCGGCTCACGCATATGCACTAGCCAGGTCTGCATCCAACCCTTGAACCAGCGCGTACGCTGGCGCAGCCAAGGCCCGGTATGCGCGGGGGCTTCCTCATAGGTGGTGGAATCGACCACGCCCGTACGATAACCGAAACGCGCCAGCCGCATGCCGAGATCGGCATCTTCGGTGACGTTGTAGGGATCCCAGCCGCCGGCCTCGCGCAAGATCGCGGTATGGAAATGATTGGACGAGCCGCCGAGCGGGAGCGGCAGGTGCAAGGCGGCCAGCCCCGGCAGGAATACGTCGAACTGCCCGGCATATTCGGCCGTGAACATCTGGGCGAGCCAACCGTCGGCACCGTTGTCGATGCATAGCCGCGCCTGCACGCAGGCAAGATCCTCGCCGCCGGCGCGCAACGCCTGCAAGGCGCAGCGCAACTGGTCCGGTTCCAGCCGGTCCTCGGCGTCATATATCACCGTGAAGGCGCCGCGCGCGAACGGCAGCGCGACATTGAGCGCTTTCGGCTTGGTGCGCGGACCTTGCGCCGGAACCGGGATCACCGTGATCGGCATGCGGTTGCTGCGGGCGGCGATGGCGGCGCGCGTCTCATGATCGTCGGCCTCGACCGCGACGATCACGTCAAGCTTCTCGGCCGGATAATCC
>DAIMKK010000167.1:0-6419 GCA_036721745.1 Pseudolabrys sp.
ACCTTGCTCTGGTCGAGCAGCGTCAGCCGGCCGGAAGCTTCCAGCACGCGTTGGATCACAAACATTACGTCCGGGCGGCCAGCGTCGTATTCGTCGAAGCAAAGCGCCACGTTGTTCTGCAGCGCCCAGGGCAGAATGCCTTCACGAAATTCGGTGACCTGCTGGTTATCCTTGATGACGATGGCGTCCTTGCCGATCAAGTCGATGCGGCTGATGTGGCTGTCGAGGTTGACGCGCACGCAGGGCCAATTCAGCCGCGCCGCCACTTGCTCGATATGGGTGGATTTGCCGGTGCCGTGATAGCCGGTGACGATGACGCGGCGGTTGTGAGCGAAGCCGGCGAGAATGGCGAGCGTGGTCGGCCGGTCGAAACGGTAATCGGGGTCGATGTCGGGCACGTGCTCGTCGGGCTTGGAATAGGCCGGCACTTGCATGTCGCTGTCGATGCCGAATTGCTGGCGGATCGACACTTTCATGTCCGGCAGTTTGTCGTAAGATTTGCCGGCGATTTCTTGGGTTGCAGCAGTCAATTGAACCTCCGTGGCTTCGTGGATCCCCGAAGCCTGTTTACGCCCCGACTCGTCCGGTCCGGCTGATAGAGCGGCAACTTAGCAGACGGATCGCCCGCGAAAAACCCGCCCGCGGCGAAAGGCGCCATCAATAATATCAATGAGATAGGCACGACCAGGCCTGAGCGGAAGGCGGGGCTGGGTTGCTTGCGGGGCCCGCCGCGGGATTAGGGCGCGTAACTACAAAGACGCGAAATTGCAGGTTCGGCTGCAATGAAAAAGGCCGCCAACTAAGGCGGCTTGTAAGAGTTGCTTCTTGGGCGAATGTTGCTTCTTCGCTTAATCCTGAACGGTCGGTTTGCCCGCCATCCAATGCCGAAACACCGGGGCGAAGACCAAAGCCACTGCAATGGCGAGAATAAGAAATCGAACGGTAAAATGCGAACCCATTGCCCGTCACCAATTCACGTCTGGGGAAAGTAGCCAAGTATATGTGGGTCGCGCAACTACGGATATTTGCTTAGAGTCCGGCCACTCAGCCCAGGCCTTTGGCGGCTTACAACGCCGGCGCGAGCAGCGGTCGTTCTCCATGAGAGCTCGCACGCGGGCTTCGCCCGTTGGCAGAATTCCAATACCCGCTGGCGCGCCAGCTCGATCGTTGCCCAACCGCTCGACTGGCTCATGTAGGTGCCGCTCTTTTCCCGCGCCAAGGCCTTTTCCGAAGGTGCGGCGACGTAACGCTCGACGAATGCGCGACCGCGTTCGTTGGCGCCGAGCTTCTTCATCAGTTCGTTCACGTCGACGCGCGTCCAGGTCGGCAGCTTGAGAAAACGCAACATGCCGTCCATTTCGGGCAGCCATTTCGCGCGGCCGCTGGCGGTGCCGAACATGGCATGGCCGTCTTTGCCCTCCGGCTCCAGCATCACCAGCTTGGCGTCGCCGCCGCCCTCGAGAAATGCTCCACGCATGCGCTCGACCAGCTCAGGCGCGAAGAAACTGTCGTTCTTGGCGTAAATCCATAAGCTAGGAACGCGGCTCTTGGCGCCGTAGCTGCGAAACGCGGTCACCAGCGCATCTTCCTTGGGGCAGCCCTCGAAGCGCAAGCCGCCAGAGACGTTGACGACCGCGACCAGGCCCGGCGGATTGCGCGCCGATAGCGCCGTCACCGCCGCGCCGCCGGCAGACACCCCGATGGCGATGATGCGCGTGGGGTCCGCATCCGGCCGCTGCGCGACCGTATTGAGCGTGGCCGCTAAGTCGTCGGCGTCGCCTTCGAACCGCTCGAGTAGTGATGTGGCCGCGCATGTCAACGGCACCGGCTGCGGTCCATCGGATGCACCGAAGCCGCGCCGCATCACGACGACGGCAAGCCAGCCACGGCGCGCGAGATCGCGCGCCTGCTTGGCATTGTCTTGAACGTGTTGATCGCTCATCCGCCCTTGCGTCGTGGGCTTGCCGTGCACGATCAGCGCGATGGGCAGCCGGCCGGTCGCCGCCGCGCGCTTGACCGTCAGTGACTCGAGCCGGACCAGTTTGCCGCCGATCGTGACGCGCAAAAAGCCCGCGTCCTCGACAAGGTCGCTCTGCGCCCTGGCCGACTGCGCGACCAGGAGCGCGAGAAGCATCACAAAGGCCGCAATGACGCGCATGATCTTTTCAACGCCCCCGGTTATCGATTCCCGACACCGAAGCATGCACATTGATCAAGATCAAACAAGCCAATGCGTGGCCTCCGCGGCGGTGTTAGCGAACGCTGCAGGTGGATGCACTGGCGCTCAGCCGAAACCGACCGATTTCAAATAGTTATACGACTGGATGACCTCGATCAGCCGGTCCTCGCTCGAGCGATCGCCGCCATTGGCATCGGGATGGTGGCGTTTCACCAATTCCTTGAAGCGCATCTTCACCTGATGCGGGGTAGCGCCGACGTCGAGTCCGAGCGCGCCGAGCGCTTTGCGTTCAGCGTTGCGGATTTGACGCTTTTCCGTTTGCTGTTTCTGCTCGGGACGCATCCCGTCGCCGAACAGGCTGAACGGATCGGCGCCGCTGCCTAGGCCATGAAAATCCGGGCGCGCATTACGTTTGCCGGTACCCATCTTCCAGGTCGGGCGGTGACCGGTGATGGCGTCCTTCTGATAGGCCATCACCGCGGCGTCGTTCATGCCCTTGAAGAAATTGTACGACTGATTGTATTGCCGCACGTGCTCGAGGCAGAAGCTCCAGTAGTCCTTCTCGTTCTCGCGGCCTTTGGGCGCGCGGTGGCTGGCCTTCTCCTTGCAGCCCGCCCATTGACAAGCCGGCCCTCCGGTTTTCGGCCGGCGATCCTTGCCCGGTTTGACGCGGACGCTATCAAATAAGGCTGAGTCGAATTTCATGACCGATCATTATGCGCTTTCGCGCATGATACCTTCAAGACTTGACATTGCTGCGATGCCCTTGAATCGCCGCGAAGCAGGCATTGACCCGCACTCAGCCCTCTCCTATTCGAGGGCAGCATGCGAACCGCCGATCTCATCACAAAGAAGTTGACCGAGGCTTTCGCGCCGCAAAGCCTCAATGTGGTGGACGAATCGCACCAGCATGAAGGCCATGCCGGGTCCCGGCCGGGCGGGCAGACCCATTTCAGGGTCTATATCGTGTCTGACGCCTTCAAAGGTAAGACCCGGATCGAACGCCATCGCATGATTAACGGAAAACTTTCGGACGAACTCGCGGGCGGCATCCACGCGCTCGCCATCCACGCCTCCGCGCCTGGCGAAGGCGGGGCTTCCTAGGGGCCTTGCAGGGTTGGCCGTCGGGTGCCGATCCCTCCGTAAATCTGTTATTCTGATTGGATTGGCTCTTCCGTGGCCGCCGAAACCTGGAACCGGACAATGGCGGAATCCGACAAGGTTTTTGCCGGGTCGATCCCCGAGACCTACGATACCTATCTCGTGCCCCTGATCTTTGAATCCTATGCCGCCGATCTGGCCGATCGCGTCGCAGCCCTCAAGCCCCGTTCAGTTCTGGAAACCGCCGCAGGAAGCGGCGTGGTCACGCGCGCGCTCGCACCGGCACTAACTGCCGATGCCCGCTATATCGTCACGGACCTGAACCAGCCCATGCTTGATCGTGCGGCCAAGAGGCAACCCCCCGATGCGCGAATTGAGTGGAAACAAGCAGACGCGTTGACATTGCCGTTCCGTGCGCAATCGTTTGATGCGGTTTGCTGTCAATTCGGCGCCATGTTTTTTCCTGATCGCGTTCGCGGCTATGCCGAGGCTCGCCGCGTCCTCCGGCCGGGTGGCCAATTTCTATTCAACGTCTGGGACCGAATCGAACACAACGAGTTCGCCCACGTCGTGACCGAAGCCGCAGCCGTGGTTTTTCCAGACGACCCACCCAGATTCCTGGCGCGGACGCCCCACGGCTACCACGATATCGCCTTGATCCGCGGCGAACTGGAGCAGGCCGGGTTTTCGCAGATCCAAATTACAACGATAACGGAAACAAGCAGGGCACCGTCGCCGCGTCATCCAGCGATTGCGTATTGCCAAGGAACGCCGCTGCGCAACGAGATTGAAGCTCGCAATGCTGCAATGCTGGAGCTCGTGACCGATCGAGCGACTGAGGCCATCGCGAAACGATATGGCGACGGACCGGTATCGGCAAAAATCCAAGGCCACGTGATTGCCGCGGTGGCGTAACCTTTTGACGTAGTGAGATCTCGGCCGAGCGTCAATTCTGGTTTTCGCGATTCGTGAGGATATTGCCTAACTCGCCTTCGCCGCGACTTTGCGCGGCAGCGGCTGGATGCGCAGCGCGGTGATGCGATTGCGCTCGCGCCGCAGCACCCGGAAACGGAAGCCGTGGAAGGTGAAGCTCTGGCCCACTTCCGGGATCGAGCGCGCCTCGTGGATGACCAGGCCCGCGATGGTGGTCGCCTCCTCGTCCGGCAGATTCCATTCCATGATGCGGTTGAGGTCGCGGATCGACACGGCGCCGTCCACGTTGGCCGAGCCGTCCGGCTGGCGCCGCACGCCCGGTATGGCGACATCGTGCTCGTCGGTGATGTCGCCGACAATTTCTTCCAAGATATCCTCGAGCGTGACCAGGCCTTCGACCACGCCATATTCGTCCACCACCAGCGCGAGCTGTGTCTTGCGGCGGCGGAACGCCTTGAGCTGCTCCGACACGGGGCGCGTTTCCGGCACGAACCAGGGCGGCGCCATCAGCGCGGCGATGTCCACTTTCGATGCGTCGCCCTCGACCGCGTGCAGCGCGCGCAGCAGATCTTTGACGTGCAGAATGCCGACGATGTTCTCCGTGTTGCCGCGCCAGAGCGGCAGCCGCGTCACCGGCGAGGCGATCACCGTGTTGACCAGGTCTTGCGGCGAATCGTCGGCGTTGAGCGTGATCATATTGGTGCGGTGGATCATCACGTCGGAAACCACCAGGTCGCGCAGATCGAGCACGCCGCCGAACATGTCGCGGTCGAGCGTCTCCACGCCGCCTTCGCTGTGCAGCAGGTCGACAGCGCCGCGTAATTCCTCGCGCCCCGACAGCACTTCCTGATCCTCACCAACCGTCATGCCGACGAACTTGAGCAGCCAGCGCACCAGCGTTTCGATGGCCATCAGCACCGGGCCGAATAATTTCACGAACCAATACATCGGCCGCGCAACGCCAAGCGCGATGCGGTCGGGCGCGTTGAACGCCGCGGTTTTCGGCAGGATCTCGGAGAACACGACCACGACGATGGTCATGATCACCGTGGCGTAGGCCACGCCGGCATGGCCGAACCACGTCAGCAGCACGCCGGTCGCCAGCGCCGAGGCCGCGATGTTGACCGCGTTGTTGCCGAACAACAGCGCGCCGAGCAGCCGCTCGCGCTGCTCAAGCAGGCGGTTGACGATGGCCGCGCGTTTGTTGCCCTGTTTTTCCAGCCGCGCCATGCTGGCGCGCGAGGAAGCGGTGAGCGCGGTCTCGCTGCCGGCAAAGAACGCTGATAGCAGCAGCAACACGAATACGGTGACGAGTGCGAGCCAGTCGTGGGCATCCATCGGTTTAGACTCTGATCCGTTGAGTTTGAATCAGCGGGACAGGCTTTCAGGATCACGCGTCAAGTTTATCGGCGAGGAACGCGCGCACCTCGGCCGCGCTGACGTCGTTCTCGACGAAGGCCTGGCCGATGCCGCGCACCAGAATAAACGTGAGCTTGCCGCGCTTTACTTTTTTGTCTTGCGCGATCAGGTCCATCAGGGCGTCGATGCCCGGCACGCCGCCGGGCACGTCCTTGAGATAAGTGGGCAGGCCGACCGCCGCAAGATGCGCGCGCACGCGCGCGGCTTCGGCTTCGCCGATCAGGCCCTTGCGGGCGGAGAACTCGAACGCCAGCACCATGCCGAGCGCAACCGCCTCGCCGTGCAGCAGGCGGCCGGAGAAGCCAGCGCCGGCCTCCAGCGCGTGACCGAAGGTGTGGCCGAGATTGAGCAGCGCGCGTTCGCCGGTCTCGCGCTCGTCGCGCGCCACGATGCCGGCCTTGCCGCGGCAACAGACCGCGATGGCGTGCTCGCGCGCTGCCCCGCCGGCAAAAATTTCCTGCCAGTTCGCCTCCAGCCATGTGAAGAACGCGGCGTCGGCGAGCAGACCGTATTTGGCGACCTCGGCATAGCCGGCGCGGAATTCGCGTTGCGGCAGCGTATCGAGCAGCGCGGTGTCGGCGACGACCAGGATCGGCTGGTGGAAGGCGCCAACCAGATTCTTGCCGTGACGGGAATTGATGCCGGTCTTGCCGCCGACCGAGCTATCGACCTGGGCCAGCAAAGTGGTCGGCACCTGCACGTAGTCGAGCCCGCGCCGGACGCTGGCCGAGGCGAAGCCGGCGAGATCGCCGATCACCCCGCCGCCGAGCGCGACCACCAGATCGTT
>DAIMKK010000168.1:0-6393 GCA_036721745.1 Pseudolabrys sp.
TGAAGCCGCATAACATTGTAATTGCACTTGTGCTTATTGCCGGCGCCGCAAGTCTTTCCGCGGCGGCGCAATGGCCCGTGGCCCCCGTCCAGCAGAGGGCACCCGCCGAAATCGATTTCACGGCGCTGCACCAGCAGGCCAGCGACGCACTCGATAACCTTCGCCGGTCGCAGCAACGCGGGGCCTCGGATAGCCCTGTCGTCTTCTAGTCCCGCCCGTCACAGCAACACGTTTTAGCGCTTACTTCGCCATCGCCTTGCGGCAGGCGTCCCACACTTTCGCCGGCGTCGCCGGCATGTCCATGTGATCGGCGGCGCCGTTCGGGATCGCGTGAGCGATCGCGTTCATCACCGCGGCAATCGACGCCGTGGTGCCGGCCTCGCCGGTGCCCTTGACGCCGAGCGGATTGCTGGTCGCCGGCACCGGATGCAGCGTCTCGCGCAATTCGACCGGCATGTGGTGCGCGCGCGGCATGCCATAATCCATGAACGAACCGCTCACCAATTGTCCGCTCGTTGAATCGTAGACCACGTTTTCAGTCAGCGCCTGACCGAGACCCTGCGCGAGACTGCCGTGCACCTGCCCCTCGATGATCGTGGTGTCGAGCGGATTGCCGCAGTCGTCCACCGCGGTATAGGTCACGAGATCGACAAAACCGGTGTCGGGATCGATCTCCACCTCGGCGATGTGGCAGCCGTTGGGGAAGGTGAGCGGCGTCTCCGCCTTGTCCTTGGTGTCGAGGCTTTCACCCATGTCCTTGGCGCGCTTGGCGGTCTCGAACAGCGAAATCTTGCGGTCGGTGCCGACCACCTCGAAGCTGCCATTGCGATATTGAATGTCGCTCTCCGACGCTTCCAGCGCAGATGAGGCGACTTTCATTCCTTTCGCCAGCATCACGTCGGCGACATGCACGACGGCGTTGCCGGCGCACATAGCCGAGCGCGAACCGACCGAGGCGCCGCCGGTCAGGCCCATATTGGTGTCGCCGTGCTGGTGCTCGATCTTGGCGGCATCGATGCCGAGCTTGTGCGCCAGCAGCCGGCCGAACACGGTGGCGTGGCTCTGCCCTGTCGATTGCACATTCAAACCGAGGATCATCTTGTCGCCGTCGGGAAACGCCACTGACGCCATTTCCATCGGCGTCGCGCCGGAATGCTCCAGCATGCAGGAGATGCCGATGCCGCGCAGCTTCTTGCGCTTGGCCGATTCGCGCTTGCGCTTGCTGAAATTATCGACGTCGGCGAGCTTGAGCGCCTTGTCGACGATGCCGGGAAAATCGCCGCTGTCGTAGGTGTTGATCGGCGTCTTGAACGGCATGGCCGACGGCGGGATGAGGTTTTTCTTGCGCAGCCGGACCGGGTCCATGCCGACGACGCGCGCGGCTTCTTCGACCGCCCGCTCCAGCGCGTAGTTCGCCTCCGGGCGCCCGGCGCCGCGATAGGGCGCGATCGGCACCTTGTTGGAGAAATAGCAGGCAACGCCGACGTCGACTTTCGCGATCCGGTACATGCCGGGAAGGCAACGCGCGAAATTGTTGGTGTTAATGTTGATCCCGGCGTTGGCGATATAGGCGCCCTGGTTGCAGAGATGCCGCACGCGCAACGCGAGGAACTTACCCTTGTCGTCGAGCGCGAGTTCGACATGGGTCACCGCGTCGCGCGCCTGGCAGTCGCTCATGAAGGCTTCCGAACGAGTCGATTGCCAATGCACCGGCCGCCCGACCTTGCGCGCGGCCACCAGCACAGCGACGTACTCCGGGTAGACCGTCGTTTTCATGCCGAAGGCGCCGCCGACATCTTCGGTGATCACCCGCAATTTGTCGTTCGGCACGCCCATGATGGATGCCGCCTGACCGCGCAAGCCATCGGCACTCTGCGAGCAGGCGCGCAGCGTGTAGCTGTCGTTCTCCTTGTCGTAGACGCCGGTGGCGCCGCGCGTTTCCATCGATGCCGCCACCAGGCGCTGGTGGGTGACGCTGACGCGCGCGACATGCGGCGCCTTGGCAATGATTTCGGCGGTCTCACGTTCGTTCTGCTCGTCGGGCACCGGGCCCGGCCAGTCGACGCAGAGATTGCCCGACGCTTCCGGATAAAGCTGCGTTTTGCCGTTCATTGCGGCTTCCAGGTCGACCACCGCCGGCAATTCCTCGTAGTCGACTTGCACCAACTCGGCGGCGTCCTGCGCGGCGGCGCGCGTTTCCGCCACTACCATGGCCACCGGATCGCCGACATGCATCGCGATGCCGCCGACCAGCGCCGGCCGGAACGGCATCACCATCTTGGCACCGCCGCGGCCGACCACCGGCGGGTGGCGCGAGATGCCGGCAACGCCAGCCGCCTTGATGTCCTCGCCGGCGAGCACCGTCAGCACGCCCTTGGCCTTGCGCGCTTCGTCGGCATTGACCGACACGACGCGGGCATGGGCGTGCGGCGAGCGCACGAAGGCGGCATAGGCCTGGTCCGGCAGCCGCGGGTCGTCCACGAAACGGCCATTGCCGCGCACCAGGGCGTCGTCCTCGACGCGCGGTTCGTGTTTGCTGCGGGCAGGGCTGGTCGCGTTCATGGGGGTCCGTCTCAGGTGCTTGCGGGGCTCCGTTTATAGCCGAATGCAAGGGCTTCGACAGGGGCTTGCGTCGGCCGCGCGCCTGCGGCACTCAGGCGCTCCAAGTTTCCGGCGCCATGCCAGTTTTCAAGGGACGAAATGACGAAACTTCGCACCATCGATACGCATACCCACATCCTGACCCAGGAAACCGCCGCCCTGCTGCGCAAGGCCGCGCCCAAGGTTCCGGTGACCATCACGCCGGATGACGCCGAGTCCGCCTTGCTGGACGTGGGCGGCGTGCTCTACCGGCCTTTCCCGACCGGCGGCTTCGATATTCCGCGCCGCCTGCGCGACATGGATGCGGCCGGCGTCGACGTGCAGGTGCTTTCGGCCACGCCGCAGACCTATCTATACGATCAGGACGCCGCGCTGACGGTGGTCACCGCCGCCATCCAGAACGACCAGATGGCCAAGCACATTGCCGCCCATCCCACGCGCTTCATGGGCATTGCCACGCTGCCGATGCAGGCGCCCGAAAAAGCGGCCGACGAACTCAAGCGCGCCATCACAAAGCTCGGCCTGCGCGGCGCCATGATCGGCTCGCATGTCTATGAAAAGAACTTGGATGATCCGAGCTTCGCGCCGTTGTGGGCGACCGCCGAGGAACTCGGCGCCTTCATGTTCATCCACCCGGTCAACGTCGCAGGCGCCGACCGGCTGAAGTCCTATTACCTCGGCAACTTGATCGGCAATCCGCTCGACACCACCATTGCCGCGGCTTGCCTCTATTTCGGCGGTGTGATGGATCGGCATCCGAAATTGAAGATCATGCTGGCGCATGGCGGCGGATTCACGCCCTATCAGGCCGCACGCTGGGAGCACGGCTGGAATGTGCGCCCGGAGCCGAAGAAGAACATCAAGGCGCAGCCCAAGAACATCGCCTTGCGCTATCTCTACGACACCATCCTGCATTCCGGCAAAACGCTGGAATTGATGATCGGCTTGGTCGGCAGCGACCACGTGATGCTCGGCAGCGACTATCCATACGATATGGCGATGCTCGATTGCGTCGCGCACGTCCGCTCCTTGAATATTCCCGACGCCGACAAGGCCGCCATCCTCGGCGGCAACGCGGAAGCCGCGTTGACGGGGAAGTAGCCATGAACGTGCAGGCCGCACCTAAGACCGCCCGTATTCCCATTGCGGCCGTCACCGGCCTAATCGTCGACGCCATGACGAAATCCGGCGTACCGGCGCCCGATGCCGCCAAGATCGCCGAGCTGATGCTGGAAGCCGATCTCACCGGCGCCGATGCGCACGGCGTGTTCCGCCTGCCGCAATATGTGCAGCGGCTGAAATTTGGCTCGACCAACGCGCGCCCGAACATCAAAGTAACGCGCAGCGCGCCGGCCACCGCGCTGGTCGATGGCGATGACGGCATGGGCCATCTGGTGGTCGCGCGCACGGCGGAAACCGCGATCGAGCTGGCGCGCGAATGCGGCGTGGCCTGGGTTGGCTGCCACAATTCGGGCCATGCGGGTGCGGCCGGCGTCTATGCGGCGCTGCCGCTCAAAGCCGACATGATCGGCATCTATTCGGCCGTGGCGAACGCCAACCACATGCCGCTCGCCGGCGGCGCCGAGCCGCTGCTTGGCACCAACCCGCTGGCGATCGCAATCCCGGCCGGGCAAGAGCCGCCCGTGGTGCTCGATATCGCGACCTCGATCGTGTCCTACGGCACCATCAAGAACCACAGACTGCTCAACCGCCCGCTGCATGCCGACTGGATGATCGATCCGCAAACCGGCGCCGCGGTCACCGACCCGCAAAAAACCATGCAGGCGCTGCTGCTGCCGATGGGCGGCTACAAAGGCGCCGGCCTCGCGCTGATTCTCGGCCTGCTCGCCGGCACGCTCAACGGCGCGCTGTTCGGCCGCGATTGTGTCGACTTCAATGCCGAGCCGGACAAGGTGACCAATACCGGCCAGTTCGTGCTGGCGCTCGATCCCAGCCGCTTCCAGCCGCTCGACCGCTTCAAGGCCGAAGTCGACCGCCACATCCGCGACTTACGTAAGTCCAAGACGCTGCCGGGGGAGAGCGTACGTCTACCGGGCGAGCAGCGCGCCCAGCGCCGCGCCGACCGCCTCGCCAACGGCCTCGCTTTGGCGCCGGAATTGCTGGTGCAGCTCGACAAACTGGCGACCGAATTGGCGATCAAGCCGCTGGCGGCGCGCTAAGTCGCGGGCGAAGCGTGTGTGCCGGTGCCGCCGGCTGTGCGTTTTGATTATTAACGAACCCTTTTAAAATTTGTTCTGCTGCCGCCTTTCGTCTTAAGGGGCCTCCCATTTTTTTGTGGGATTTTGCTCCGGCTGAAGGGGTTTTCACATGCAGCGGCGTCTCATATTCCCCCGCACGCTCGGGCTCAATAAAGCATTGATTATTCGCAATATTGCACCGCTTGGATCGTCTCTATGAGCTTCCCTGATTTGATCGCTGAGCTCGATAGAGCGGTCGCTCACGGCACGGCCGAACAGCGTAGCCAGATCCTCCACCGAATAACCGACGTTTACGTCGCCGGATTTGAAAGCTATTCCATCAATCAGGTCGAGCTGTTCGACGACGTCTTCGTCCGTATCGCCGCGATGATCGAGTTGTCCGCGCGGACTGCGCTGGCAAATCGATTGGCAAAAGTGCCGCGCGCGCCGTCCAAGATCAGCCGGGTTTTGGCATCCGACGACGACATCGACGTTGCTCGCCCGGTGCTCGAACGGTCCCCGCTCGACAATGAAACGCTGGTGGCGGCCGCGCGCACCAAAAGCCAACTGCACCTGCTCGCCATCTCGCGACGCAATTCGCTCGACGAGGCGGTCACCGATGTCCTGGTCGAACGCGGCGATAAGCCCGTGGTGCTCTCGACGGCCACCAATCCGGCGGCACGATTTTCCGACAACGGCTACAAGACCCTGGTCAGCCGGTCGGATGGCGACGATGAGCTCGCTACATGCGTTGCCTTGCGGCCCGATATCCCCCGCCAACATTTAGTGAGGCTTCTAGTGAGGGCCTCGCGCGCCGTACAGCTCAAGCTTGAGGCCGCCAATCCGTCGATGGCGATCACGATTCAGTCTGCCGTTGCCGAAGCGGCGACCATGATTCTCGACAACAACAACACGCTATCGCGGGACTATTCCGCGGCACGTGCGCATATCGAATCGATGCATTCCGCCGGCAAACTTGACGAAAGCGATGTGGCCGGCTTTGCGACAGCGAACCAGTTCGAGGAGGCGACGGTCGCGCTCGCGGTTCTTTGCGGCCTGCCGATTGAGGAAGTCGATCGGGCGATGGTTCAGGATCCGCCGGACACGGTCATGGTCATGGTCAAGGCGATCGGAATGTCGTGGCCAACGGCCAAGTCCATCTTGCGGATGCGCGCGGGCACGCGCGGTATCTCGCCCGGCGAACTCGAGCAGTGCCAGGGGACTTTCGCTCGTTTGAAACGAGCTACGGCCCAGCAGGTCATCGCATTTCAGGGCAAGTGCTCTCGCTTCACGCGCTCGGGCCGATCCGCCGCTTGATTCGTGCACGCGAAAAAGTTGGCGGTGCCGCATCGGGCGGCCGCATCAGTGGCTGTTTTTGCCATTCCCGGCGGCCTTGATCTGCTCCACCACCCGCTGCCATTTCGCCGATTCGGCGGCGAGAAATTCCCTGAAACTCTCCGGCGTCGGGCTCGATGTCGGCAGCATGCTGGCGGTGATCATATGCTGGCGCACGTCCGGGTCAGCCATCGCCTTGACCACGGCGGCGTGCAGCTTGGCGACGATCGGCGGCGGCGTCCCGGCTACTGCGAACAGG
>DAIMKK010000169.1:0-6303 GCA_036721745.1 Pseudolabrys sp.
CCGGCGCGCGCGGAAATGCCGACGCCGATGCCGTCGGCCTCGAATTCCTGCGCGCGCGAAAAGCTCGCCAGCGTGAGTTTCGACTTGGCGAGCGCCAGCGCGCCCATTTGCGGATCGCTGAGCACGTCGCTGACCACGTGGCTGATCAGCGCGGCCTGCCGGGCTTGGTCTTCTCGGATCGCGGCATGGCGCGCAATGACGTGTCCCATTTCGTGCGCCAGCACAGAGGCTAACTCGGATTTGTCGTTGGCGAGCGCGATCAGTCCGCGCGTGATGTAGAGATGGCCGTTCGGCAGCGCGAAGGCGTTGATCGCGGGCGAGTTGAGGATCGTCACCTTGTATTTCAGGTCGGGCCGTTCGGATGCCGCCACCAGCCGATCCACGGTTTTTTCGATCGTCGATTGCAGTTTGGCATTTTCGTAAACGCCGCCATAGGAGGCGAGGATGCGCAGGTGCTCGCGCTCTTCCGCCGGCTGAATCTCAGCCTGCGTGGCGGCCTGCGGCACCGGCAGCGAGACCTGCTGGAGGTCCGGCACGCTGGTGCAGCCGGCCAACAACACGGTCAGCGCGAGTGCGAAGCCGCGTCGCCGGTTCGCCGTTGTCAGTATTGCCGCCATGGCTTCAGTCCGCGAATTCGATCTGCTCGGGTGCTTCGGTGGCGATGATCGGGCCGCCACGTTGCTCGACCCATCCGCGCACCCGAATGCGGCGGCCTTCAAGCTTTTTGGGCTCGACGCCGGCCGCGGCGAAGGACCGCTGTAGGCGGCGCGGAATGGTCGCGGTGAAATCGCGCGTCCAACGCCGCCAAAAATTCACATATATAGTGGCCCCGCTCTCGCGTACCGACAAGACTTTGCCTTCCACCAAGGCGAACCGGCCGCGCTCGGCCTGCAGCCCGGGAAGATTTTCCGCCGACAAAGGGGCGAAATTTGGATCGGCCCACAACCCGCGCCGGGCCGTTCGCGCGGCGCGTTCCGCGCTCAAAAGGGCATCGGCGCAGGCCTTGTCGCCGACGCGCGCCGATACCCGCGCATGGCCTTGCTCAAGCAATTCCTGCTGCAGGGACTTCTGAGCGTCACCCGCAAAAGCAAATGCGACCAGGCGGCCGTAGCGGTCACGCTCGGGTCCGAGCCGTTCGAGCCGCGGCGGCCGTTCGGCGACCAAAGTTTGCAATGCGGCGCGGCTGTCATCGGTGACTTCGATGCCGCCGAGCCGCAGCTCGCGGCCGTCGGCGAGCAGCAAAGTGTGGCCGTCGCGCACGGTGGCGACGTTTGCCGTGCCGATAGCGGTAAGCTTGCAGGGTTCCTGCGCTATCGCATTGCACACAAACAAAACATGTGCGGCGGCGACGACCATAAGATTGCGGCGCGATCGACGTTTCATGGATGGCGGCCTGTTGCCGGAAGTCGCTACAATGCCCGCGAGCATAGCCGCCATCGTGACCGACGGGGAGGGATCAATGTCATCGCCGCGTAGACCACCTGATCGTCGCGTATTTCTGCAAACGGCCGCAGCCGCGAGCCTATTGGTCGCGACCGGAGCGCGCGCCCAAACCGCTTGGCCGGATCGCGTGGTCAAGATCATCATACCCTATCCGGCCGGCGGCTCGACCGACGTGCTGTCGCGTATCTTGGCCGAGCGGCTGAACCAGATTTTTGGTCAGACCTTCGTGATCGAAAACCGGCCGGGCGCAGGGGGTAATATCGGCATCGCCACGGTCACCAGCAGCGCGCCGGACGGCTATACCATCGGCGCCGCCACCATCGGACATTTCGCGATCAACCAGTTCCTCTACAAAGACATGCCATACGATCCGGAACGCGACATGATTCCGGCGTCGCTGACTTGGGAATTGCCCAACGTCTTCGTGGTCGCCAGCGATCACGTGCCGGCGAAGACGGTGGCCGAATTTATCGCCTGGGCGAAGCAGAAGGGGCATGTCAGCTTCGGCAGTCCTGGCGTCGGCACCTCGCCGCATTTGTCCGGCGTATTGTTTGCCAAACGCAGTGGGCTCGATGCCGTGCATGTGCCGTTCCGCGGTGCGGCGCAGACCATCCCCGCCATGCTGTCGGGCGCCGTGGATTACGCGATCGACAATCTCGCCTCCTATATCGCGCTCATCCAGTCCGGGAAGATGCGCGCGCTGGCGGTAACCTCGGCGCAGCGCTGGCCGACTCTGCCGGACGTGCTGACCATGGCGGAGGCGGGCCTGAAGGATTTTGTCGTCACCTCGTGGGCGGCTTTCGTGCTGCCGGCCGCCACGCCGCGCCCGATCGTCGACAAGCTGTCCGGCGCGATGAAGCAGATTGCCGCCGATGAGACGGTCCAGAAACGTTTTTTGGTGGCAGGCGCGCGCATTCTTTCCAGCACGCCGGAAGAGGCCATTGCCTTTGCGGCCAAGGAGCGGGCGATGTGGAAGGACGTGGTCGCCCTGTCGGGGTTAAAGCCTCAGTAGCCAGTGCGTGACGCGCCGGCTTATGCTAAATCGCGCGCAACGGTCCCGTAGCTCAGCAGGATAGAGCAGCGGTTTCCTAAACCGAAGGTCGGAGGTTCGAATCCTCTCGGGACCGCCATGAAACCAAATGAGAATTTCCAATTTGTAGCCCGAGCGAATCTCACTTTGTTCGCGGAATCGGCCTCTGGGGCTACATGGGGCTACAAGCGTAGACGCAGCGTTGCTGGATTGACCGCACCTTCGGTTCGAAACCGGACAAGGAGCTGACGGATCATCGACGCTTCACCTTGGCGACCAATATCGACGTTTACTTCTGTGATCCGCAGAGCCCATGGCAGCGCGGTTCCAACGAGAACACCAATGGTCTGCTGAGACAGTACTTTCCGAAGGGAACCGACCTGTCGGCACACTCGCAAGCCTATCTGAACAAAGTGGCACGTCAGCTCAACGAGCGACCACGCGAGACCTTGCAATTCGAAACCCCAGCGGAGAGATTTAACGCCTGTGTTGCGTCGACCGGTTGATGCGGCAGAAAAGAGCGGACATTGACCAACGCTGCTCATCAATCTCGATTTATGAGTTCATGGCCAAATACGGCGGAGACAGTCTCCGCCCACAATTACGATTTAACTATAAAATATCGGACGTTAGATTTTGGAAATCTTTGTACCCATAAATCTACCCACAAAGCTGACATCGCAGCAGACGACCGCTCCTCCCTAGCGGCCGTCGAAACAGCCATACCTGCATCTTTGGTGTCACGCCGGTAGAAATGCTACCGAAAGCCGCGCCACGCGAAGACCGGTCAGTGCCGGCGGCTGGCCGTTGAAATGCGTCCGGTCGCGGACCGGCGGGAGTTCCATCGCAGCAACGCGGCTTTTTAATTCTATCTGCACTTTTTCGAAGGCTCGCACTTCGATTTGACGCACGCGCTCGCACGAGACCCCGAACTCGGTTGCGAGGTCCTCAAACCTGATGGAATCGTCCGCTAGCCGGCGCGCTTCGAAAACGCGTCGCTCGCGCCCGTTGAGCACCGAAAGTGCTTGGCGTAGTGCCATGTGACGACGGTCGGCATCATTGCTTTCAATGATCTGTCTCTCCTGACCGACGGCGCGGTCATCGACCAGCCAGTCCTGCCACTCGCCGCTCTCGCCGTCTTCGCGTATCGCTCAGGGAACGTGCGGCGGCGCGAGAGATCGAATATCAGCCATCGCCTTTTATCGACTATGCCGGGAGGCTTCGCCCGCCCATGGCGCTGAGGTGCGTTGCGTCCGGCTTGTTGCCGAGCAGCGCGGTGTTGCTGCCGGTCCCGTCGGTTGCGCTCAAGTGCATATCGCTCCCCACTAGGTCCGGGGTCATGGGGTGGAGCACGGCAGTCGGCTGGCCCGAGGAGGCGGCGGCGTCTGCGCTGGCAGTCTCATCGGTTGCGATCGGCCCATCGTCCTTGAGTTGCCAGTTTGCGCCTGGGTTGGTGACTGCCCCGGCGGCTACGATTGAAAGGCCATTCATCTCCCAGACTGCTGCGGTGCCGTCGGTGTTCTGCCATAGGATGTCGGCCTTACCGTCACCATTGACGTCGCTTGTTCCGATGGCATGCCATGACGTTCCCGGGTTGGGCAGGGGCCCGGCTTGGATAATCGAAGTGCCATTCATCTCCCAGATGGCTGGCAGGCCATTGCTGTTTTGCCACAGAATGTCGGCATTGCCGTCGCCGTTGAAGTCGCCAGCTCCGATAACACGCCATCCCGCCCCGGGATCCGGCAGCGCGCTGGCTTGCATGATCGAAGTGCCATTCATCTCCCAGATCGCCGGCAGGCCGCTGTTGTTCTGCCACAAGATGTCGGCATTGCCGTCGGCATTGAAGTCGCCCGTTGCAATGACGTGCCAGGCTGAACCCGGGGCCGGCAGCGTGGCCGTACCGGTGGCGTTAGCGGCGTCCAATTCCCCCAAGCATCGGGGTTCGGCTCTGTTCGCGGCGAATACGGCGCAATATTTTGGCTTCTAAGCGAAAGTTCTTGCTGCCTGCGCATTAGAATCTGCTCGGCGTTGTGCCATCCTTTTGGCGCAACAGGAAGCGTTGGATTTTTCCGGTCGCGGTTTTTGGCAGTTCAGCGACAAAATTGATCCAGCGAGGATATTTGTAAGGGGCAAGACCGCTCTTGCATAATTCCATCAGTTCGCCGGCAAACGCGTCGCTTCCGGTCTTTCCTTCCTTGAGGATGACGAACGCCTCCGGCTTGATAAGCCCTTCCTGATCGAGGCGGCCGACGACAGCTGCCTCGACGACGTGGGGATGTTCGATTAGCTTGGATTCGATCTCAAATGGCGAGCACCAGATGCCGCCAACCTTCAGCATGTCATCGCTGCGGCCGCAGTAATAGAAATAGCCCTGCGCATCGCGTCGATAGGTGTCTCCGGTATTGAGCCAGCCATCAACCATCGTCGTCGCGGTGCGCTCGGCATTGTTCCAATAGCAGCGCGCCGTCGAATCGCCGGAGATGAACAGTTGACCGCTCTCATCGGCGACGACTTCGGCCCCCGTGCTCGTCAAGGATGCGCGCGTGATAGCCGGGCACGACCCGGCCGCTCGCGCCGGGCTTAACGTCCGCGAGCGTATTCGAAATGAAGATGTGCAACGCTTCGGTCGAGCCGATACCGTCCAAAATCCAGAGACCGGTTTCCTCGTGCCAGCGCCGGAGAATCTCCGCCGGCAGCGCTTCACCCGCGGACACGCATGACCGGATCGACGAAAAGTCCGGTTTCTCTTTGGCAAAATGCTGCAAATAGGCGCCGTAAAGCGTCGGCACGCCGAAATAGAGCGTCGGCCGGAATTTTTCGATCAATGGAAAGCTGGACGCCGGGCCGGGGCGCTGGTCGTTCAGCACCGCGGTGGCGCCGATCCAAAGCGGAAACGTGAGGTTGTTGCCGAGGCCATAGGCGAAAAACAACTTCGCCTCGGAGTAAAAGACATCGTCCTCGCGAATGCCCAAGGTCTCGACGCCGAACCGTTGGCTGGTGATGGCCATGTCGCGATGGCGGTGCACGGCTCCTTTCGGCGCGCCGGTGGAGCCGGACGAGTAAAGCCAGAAGCAATCGTCTTCGGCGGTCGCCGGCACGGCTTCGAATTGCGGCTGGCTTTGCGCGAGCAGTGCGGCGAGCGATTGCCCTTCGCCCTCGGTACGCAAAACATAACGTGGCGGTCGCGTGGCAGCCGCAATGGCAGGCTCGACCTCGCTGGCAAATTCAAGCGAGTAGACCAGTGCGGCCGCGCCGGAATCGTCGATCATGAAAGCGTAGCTGCTCGCCCGCAGCAGCGTGTTGAGCGGAACCGGCACGATGCCGGCTTTGATGGCGCCCCAGAACAGATAGAAAAACGCCGGGCAGTCCTTCACCACCATCAGTACGCGTTCTCCGCGCGCAAGGCCGAGGCGCACGAGGCCGTCGGCGCAGCGATTAACGTTGGCGGCCAATTCGGCGTATGTGATCGCGCTGTCGGCGGTGTGGATCGCAACTTTGGCCCCGCGGCCCTCGGAAATGTGTCGATCGATGAACGCAACCGCCACGTTATAATTGGGAGCAAATCGCAGGCGCTCAGAAACATCTATTTCAACAGGACTCGGCATCGCTCTCGGCCTGCTTTTCGGTTTAAATTCAATGGGTCGGAAATTGCCCTGAAACTGCTAGCAGATATGAATCGGTTCCATCATTGACTTTGGTCAACACGCGCAATCGGGAATTGGGGCATTCGCAATAACAACTCCGTTTCGTGCACTTTGCTGAGGGAGAGCAGGATATGTCGCAACCGGCGCAACTGCGCGATGGCAAGCCCGCGATGCTGAAGGACAAGG
>DAIMKK010000170.1:0-6212 GCA_036721745.1 Pseudolabrys sp.
CTGCGCTAACGACTCACGACAAAGCCCCGGGCGCGAGCCCGGGGCTTTTTTCATGCGCGAAATCTCAAGCGCGCCTCACGCGCCTCATCAATCCATCTTGATGTTCGCCGACTTCACCACCTTTTCCCACTTGTCGGAATCCTTCTTGATCAGCGCGGTGAACTGCTCGCCGGGCAGCGTCATCACCACCAATTGCTGATCGGTAAAAATCTTCACCGCAGCCGGGTCTTTCATGACCTCGAGGATTTCCTTGGTCAGGCGGTCGACGATCGGCTTCGCCACGGCAGCCGGCAGGATGATGCCGACCCACGGCGCCATGTCGAAGCCGGGGATCGTCTCGCTGATCGCCGGCACGTCGGGCAGGTCCGGCATACGCTTGGGTTCCATGACCGCGAGTGCCACGATCTTCTTCTCCTTCACGTAAGGCCACAGCGTCGACACGTTGTTGAACGACATCTGCACCTCACCGGCGATGAGGCCGAGCGACGAGGGGCCGGTGCCCTTGTAGGGGACGTGCACGAGCTTGATGCCGGCCGCCTGCGCGAACAGCTCCGCCTCGAGATGACTGAAATTGCCGACCCCGGCGGAGGCGTAATTGAGCACGCCGGGCTTCTCCTTGGCGAGCTTGATCAACTCGGCCACGTTGTGCACGGGCAGCGACGGGTGCACGGCCAAGAGCGAGGGCAGCCGGATCACCGAGGTGACGTGGATGAAGTCCTTCATCGGGTCATAGGGCAGGTTCTTGTAGACCCACTTGTTGACCGTCATCGGCGAGTCGGAGGTCATCGCCATGGTGTAGCCGTCGGGCGGCGATTGCTTCAATGCTTGAAGTCCGACCTGGCCGTTGGCGCCGCCGCGGTTCTCGACGATGATCGTCTGCTTCAGCCGCTCCGACAGATATTTGGCGACGATGCGCGCGACCACGTCGGTGCCGCCGCCGGCCGGATAAGGAACGATCATGCGGATCGTTCCGCGTGTCGGCCATTCTTGCGCGAGCGAGGGCGCCGATGCGAGGGCCAACAGGCCGATGGCGGTCGCGATTGCAGGTAGCAATTTTCTCATTGTTGTCTCCCAAGTGTCCAAACGGTTCGAATTTCTTGTCGGATGTTTTCTACCATCCATGCGGCTCGCTGTCGAAGAGCCCGAGCGTTTCGAGCGTCGACCTGATGGCTTTTTTGCCGTCCGCCGTGAGCGGACGGTTCGGCAGCCCGCGGGGCGCCGACCGGCCGCCCCATGATCTCCCACATCGCCTTGGTCGGCGCCGGATATTCGACCTTGGCGATCTGATACAGCTCGGAAAATTTATATTGCAGCGCGAGCGCGTTTTTCAGGTCGCCGCTCGTCGTTGCGTCGTATAGCGCTTTCACAAATCGCGGTGCGATCCCGCCGAACACCGACATGCAGGCGGTGCCGCCCAGCGTGAGGCAGGGCACGATCCATTCGGTGCCGACGAACAGGCCGAAATCCGGACGTACCGTTTTGGCGGCGCGGCCGAGTTCGAGATATTTTTCCCAGTTGTGGCTGGCCTCTTTGAGCCCGATGAATTTGGAGTAGCGCTGCATCAATTTGATCAGCGTCGCCGGCGCGATGCCGACGCCGTCCATGATGGTGGGTGAGTTATAGGCGATGAAGGGCAGATCGGTCGCCGAGATGATGGCGGCGAAGTGCTCGTAGAGTTGCTCCTGCGACGGCTTCCAATAATAGGGCGCAATCGCGACCACGCAGTCGGCGCCGACTTGTTCGGCGTGGCGGGCAAGCTCGATCGCCTGGTCGGTGCCGGGCGTGCTGACATGGACAATGACCGGCACGCGGCCGGCGGTCACCTCGACCGCGGCTTTGGCCAGCAGCTTGCGTTCGTCGAGCGTCAGATTGAGGGATTCCGCCAGATGCAGATTGATGCAGAGCGATGTTGCATTGTGACTCAGCAAGAATTCAATGACGCGTGCGAAAGTGTCGAGATCGACTTTATTGTCGGACGTGAAGGGCGTGACCGGAACGTCGATGAGCCCGCGGGGAACCGCCGCTAAAGGCTTGCGATCAGACATCGGCCCCGATCTCTCGCGTTCTCACGCCTTGAACGGCATGATTTTCTGCTTCTGCGTGCCGAGCCCGTCGATGCCGAGTTCGACCACGTCGCCTGCTTTCAGGTAAACCGGCGCCGGCTTCATGCCGAAGGCGACGCCCGGCGGCGTGCCGGTGGCGATCACATCGCCCGGCTCAAGCACGAACAATTGCGAGCAATACCAGACGAGGTGCGCCACATCGAACACCATGGTCTTGGTGCTGCCATGCTGGCGCTTCTCGCCGTTGACGTTTGTCCACATCGCGAGGTTCTGCGGGTCCTTGATCTCGTCCTTGCTGACGAACCAGGGACCGAGCGGGCCGAAGGTCTCGGCGCCTTTGCCTTTGCAGATGGTCTGGCCGTGTTCCATCTGGAACGCGCGCTCCGACACATCATTGGCCAGGCAATAGCCGGCGACCGCGTCCATTGCCTTGTCCTTCGACAGATAGCGCGCGCGCTTGCCGATCACGATGGCGAGTTCGCACTCGTAATCCAGCTTGGTCGAGTCCTTCGGGATCATGGTGTTGTCGTTCGGCCCGCAGATGCAGGAAGGTGCCTTGTTGAACACCACCGGCTCCTTCGGCACCGGCACGCCGGATTCCGCCGCGTGGTCGGCGTAGTTGAGGCCGATCGCGATGAAATTGCGCACCTTGCCGACGCAGGCACCGAGCCGCGGCTTGCCGGCGACCGTTTTGAGCCGCTTGAGATTGGTCTTTTTGATCTTGGCAAGGCCGCCCGCGGCCAGCATGGCGCCGTCGATATCCTGCACCACGCGCGACAGATCGCGGATTTTGCCGTCAGCATCGATGATGCCGGGCTTTTCACGGCCGGGCACGCCATAGCGGACGAGCTTCATGTGAAGATTCCCCCCTGGAATTTTTGTTATTTCAGATTGGTTCGAACGGCGAGTTGGCGCCGGATCATGCTATGGCGGAGGGGGATGGGGCAACCCTTACTTCCGCTCGCCGTTTACCGGGAGCGGGACGCGGGCGACGTTCGCGGGCGCCGCGTTTTCGCCCGCATCGGCGCCGGCATCCTCTTGCGTCCCGCAGGCCGGGAACGCCGTGTCCGGCAATAGTAGTTGCCAGATACGTTTCACGTCGGCGTCAGGTTTGCAGGGACGGTTGGCCATCGCTTACTTCTGCTTAGTGTTTCTTGGCGCTCTTCAGTTTCCAGAGCTGGTAGCCGTCGCTGGCGATCGATGCTTCGATCACGTCACGGCTGAGGTTGTTCGGCGGCGGCGCATCCTCGCGCACGACCCCGACCGCGTGCCAGGGGCGGAATTGCGCCGGCAATTTCTGGCCGCCGCGATCGTCGCAAAATGCGCGCAGGTCGCGGCTCGCCTCGGACTTGAAAATATAGAGTTGCATGGATCGTCTTTCCGCGGACGCCGGTCCGCTCATACAGGCCATGATGGCTGAACTTGCCGCCTAGCTATAGGCGCAATGCTGCATTGCCACAACTGCGCAATCGCTTACCTCTGCGCGGGCTTTCGCGTTCGAAGGCTTCGCGGCGCAAAGATGCCGACGTGCGCTAGCGGATACGCGCTTGCCGGCTCCGAATGATTGCCAGTGCGGCGATATAGAGCAACAGCCCGCCGGCGACGACGAACATCCAGTTCTGGCCGGGGAGGCCGAACAAGTCGCAATTGGCGGTCAGCCAATTCAGCATGGCTTGGAACGCATTCCCCTGTGGCAGACGCGGCATTCTACGGCGGGCGCGACGACGGATTCCGTAAATTGCAGATAAAATGTGTAGGTTCTTGCGGAAAAGCCGCGTCCACCGGCCCGGTGATGGTTAACAAATGCCAACGGAAACGTTCGTATTTCGAGGAGCTGTTTCACCATCGGCTAAACCGCCGGACGTAAAATTGCCAAATCGGTCAAACCGTCTGACCTCATGTCGGCAGAGTTGCCAGGAGCGCGCGAATGCCGATAGCGACGGAGGATGTCATGGACGAAAGACGCAAGATCCAGCGCCACCGTACGTTGAAGGCGGGCAGCATCACCTTCAACCGCGACGCTGGCGTCGACTGCCGCGTGCGCAATCTGTCGCCCGTCGGCGCTTGCCTGGAAGTGGCGAGCCAGGTCGGTATTCCCGATGAATTCGTGCTGGTGGTCGAAATCGACCACGTGAAAGCGCCGTGTCACGTGATCTGGCGGACGGCGACACGCCTGGGCGTGGAGTTCAGCGTCTAAAGCGGCTCGTCCGGGGGCCTACCGCCGGTTGCGGCCTACAGTATTGAAGCGGTGCTTGTTTTTAGCGCGGCCGGTATCCGCCAGGCGGCGGGCAACCGTCTGTGGCGCGGGAGCCACATCCAGCCAAAAATATGCGCAACTGCCCGGTTTTAAGCCGTTATTTGGCTCAACAGCCATTGTCGACGGGCCGATCCGCGGTCACCATGCGACGAATAAGCGCCTGCGTCGCAATGGCGCGGCATTACTGGGGGCTGGGACGATGTCTTACCGTGGCTTGAAAGCGCTTTTGATGGCCTGCAGCGGTCTTGCGGCATTGGTCGCGGCAACGAGCGCGGCTAACGCGGGCGGCTTCGCCGTTCGTGAGCAGAGCGCCTGGGGACAGGGAACGTCCTTCGCCGGTGTCGCCGCCGGTGGATCGCTGTCGTCGATGTTCTGGAATCCGGCGACCATGACGCAGGTACCGGGCCTGCAGAGCGAGTCGGTGCTGAGCGGAATTATGCCGTACGCCGCGAATACGCCCGGTGCGGGTAGCTTGCTCGCCGGCGCTCCGTTCTTCCTTGGCGGCACCGGCGATACCGCCACTGATGCTTTGGTGCCTTCTGCCTATTACTCTTGGCAGTTTAGGCCAAACCTGTGGCTCGGTCTGTCGGTTAATTCTCCGTTCGGTCTTTCGACAGGCTTTCCCGATAACTGGGCTGGCCGCGTGTATGCAGAAAGCAGCAGTCTGAAAACCTACAACGCGACGCCGAGCTTCGCCTATCAGATCAACAATTGGCTCAGCATCGGCGCCGGCGTGCAGGTTCAATATGCCAAAGCCGATGTAGGTTTTGGTATTGCGGCCGGCGGACCTCCCGGGTTAGGCCAAATACTCAACATCTCCGGCAACGGCTGGGGCTACGGTTTCACCGCCGGCGTCACGGTCACGCCGACGCCGACCACGACCATCGGCCTGGGCTATCGCTCGGCGATCAATCAGAAAATCAACGGCTCGCTGAACATAACCGGCCCTGCGGCGGGATTTTCAAATGGCGACGTGAACACAACGGTCAATCTCCCCGATGTGGTTTCGCTCGGCATTCGGCAAGGCGTCACGCCGCAGTTGACCTTGCTCGGCACCGTGGAATGGACGAACTGGAGCCGAATCGGCACATCCACGCTGAATACCGCGTCCGGTGCACCGGCGATCGTCGGCGTCACGCCCGTTACGTTGCCGTTCCAATTCCAGGACGGCTGGCTGTTCTCGGCCGGCGCCGAATATCAGTGGTCCGGTCCGCTGAAGGTGCGCGCCGGCATCGGCTACGAGAAGTCGCCCGTCACCGATCAGGTCCGCATGCCGCTTTTGCCGGACAACGACCGTTTATGGCTGTCAGTTGGCGGCAGCTATCAGTGGTCGCCGAAGCTGTCCTTCGATCTCGCCTATTCGCATATCTTCGTGAAGAGCACGTCGATCAACATCTCGGCGGCGTCGGGCAATCCGTGGTTCGATGGCGTCACCTATATCGGCGATGTTTCCTCGCATGTCGACATCATCTCGGTGGCGATGAAGTATCGCTGGGACACCCCGGCCGCGGCGCCGGTGTCGCAGCTCTATCACAAATAGCCATTTCGCCAATCGCGACGTGAAAAGGCCGGCGGCGACGCCGGCCTTTTTCGTTTGACCCTGAATGGCGGTTAGAACGCCCCGTTGAAGGTGCCGCCGTCGATGAGCAAATTCTGTCCGGTGATGTAGCCGGCCTGCGCCGAGCACAGGAACGCAGCCGCCGCGCCGAACTCGGCCGGATCCCCGAAGCGCCGCGCCGGTATGCTGGCGGCGCGCGCCTTGGCGGCTTCCTCGACGCTAACGCCCTTCTGCTCGGCGGCCTTGCTCAGCGTGCCGCGTAGGCGGTCGGTATCGAATGCGCCGGGCAATATGTTGTTGATCGTCACGTTGTTGCCGGCGACCGTGCGCGCCA
>DAIMKK010000171.1:0-1148 GCA_036721745.1 Pseudolabrys sp.
GATCCTGACAGCCGCCTTTACCGCAAGGCCGCTGGGCGTGAGGCTAAACTCTCTTCGTGTTCCACAAGTGGTGACTTCTAACATCTGCGCATGATCTTATCCGAAAACCGGTTCCCACTTTTCGGGGTCATGCGCTAGTTCGCCGGCGTCACGCGCAAGATGCGGCCGGCATTATTGTCAGTGAGCAGATAAAGCGCGCCGTCCGGCCCCTGCCGTACGTCGCGAATGCGCTCGCGCCGAAAAACGCACCAGCCGCGATCAGCGCGAAGCCGCCGCCCTGAGTCCACGTCAACGGTTCCTTGAGATAGACGATGGAAAAGACCGCGAACACCAGCAACGTTATGACCTCCTGCATGGTCTTGAGTTGGGCCGCGGAATAGACCGCGCTGCCGTAGCGGTTGGCCGGCACCGCCAGGCAATACTCGATGAAGGCCAGCCCCCAGCTGATCAGGATGACACTGAACAGCGGCACCTCCTTGAAGCGCAGGTGCCAGTACCAGGCGGTGGTCATGAAGACGTTGGAGCCGACCAGCATCGCGATCGGCCAAAGGTAGGGTGACAGTGCAGGCATGGGTTCCTCGGGGCGGGAAATAATTTGCGGCGGAGCGATACTAGAGAGCGGCCGTTCTAATGTCATGGCCGCGTCATATGCATGCGCTATCCAGAGCATGCTTCTGTCGCTTGTTGAGTATCGCGTATTCCCCTTTTTGCGGTCCCATGCGGCTGACCCTGCTCTCCGGGACCGCATTTTTTGTGCCCGCGCCGCCGGGTCACGCTGTCAAACCCTTGTGCTAACATTCCCCGCAGGAATGCGGGGAAATGTGCGATGCGGGACATACGTTTCATAGCCGTTTGTGCCGCCGTGCTGATCGCGGGCTCGGCGGCGGCGGAAAAGCGCGCCCAGCCGCCCGCGCCAGCGATGCCCTACAAGCCGGTGACGATCGCGCTGCCCAAGCCGGTGAGCGACGAAAGCTTCGATGCCATGCGCAAGCAGCTCGGCGAAGCCGCCCAGCGCAAAGATCGCGCCGTCATGGCGCGCCTGGTGGTCGGGCACGGTTTTTTCTGGCAGCGCGAGAACCGCAACGCCGCCAACAAGCGCAAATCCGGCTTTGACAATCTGTCGGCGGCGCTCGGCCTCGACAACAAGG
>DAIMKK010000171.1:1158-6208 GCA_036721745.1 Pseudolabrys sp.
GGCGCCCTCTGTGCGCCGGCCGAGCCGGCCTTCGACGCTAAGGAGTTCGCCGAGCTGATCAAGGCGACGAACAGCGACGTGACCGAATGGGGCTATCCGGTATCGGCCGGGCTCGAGGTGCATGCGTCGCCGCAGGCGAGCGCCCCGGTGATCGACAAACTCGGCCTGCATTTCGTGTTCATCATTCCGGAGACCACGTCGGGCCCGCCATCTTACACCCGCATCGCCACGCCGAGCGGCAAGACCGGCTATGTCTCGATCGATTCCATCGCGCCGATCGGCAACGACCAGGTCTGCTACGTCAAGGACGGCGGCGCCTGGAAAATCGGCGGCTATATCGGCGGCGGCGAGCCGCAGTAGCGATTGTCATTCCGGACGCCGCCAACGGGTTCGCGCCCCGGAATGACGATATTGTTGGCGCTCACCCGTAGCGCAGCTTCATGGTGAGGATCACCGACATCAGCGCCAGCGTGACTGCGTTGGAGCCGATCAGCGGCCAGTCGCCGATGGCGAGGCCGTAGATCAGCCAGAGCACCACTCCGAGCGTGAATGCGGCGGTGGCCGGCAGCGACAGCGCGCGCGTCTCCTTCTCGCGGATGACTTTTATCGCCTGCGGCAGCCAGCACAGCGTGGTGAGCGCCGCGCCGGTGGCGCCGACGACGTCGATGAGCGGGACCAGCGGCATGATGGCGTCATAAGACTGATTCGGATATGCATTGTGACAGCCCGCCAACGGTGTCCAATGATGACCGCAACGACATCGCCCCCGCCCCGCCGCCTCGCCTGCGCTCGCTGCGGCACCGCATTCGAGTGCGGGGCGCCGGGCGAATGCTGGTGCGCGGCCGAGCCCTACCGGCTGCCGCTCACGCCGGCCGGTGAAATCGAAGACTGCCTGTGCCCGGCCTGCCTGCGCCAGGCGGCGGCCTTGCCCCCGCGCGGCCGAACACTCATAATGCCGCTCTTATTCAATCGGACACCGCCATCATGATCACCGAAATCGCCCAGATCGACGTCAAGCCCGGCATGGAAAAAGACTTCGAGGCCGGCGTGAACAGCGCCGTGCCGCTGTTCAAGCGCGCCAAGGGCTGCAAAGGCGCAACGCTGCAACGCTCGCACGAGAACCCGCAGCGCTATCGGCTGTTCCTGCAATAGGAGACGCTGGAGAACCACACCGTCGACTTCCGCGGCTCGGCCGATTTTCAGGAATGGCGCAAGCTGGTCGGGCACTACTTCGCCTCGCCGCCGAATGTCGAGCATGTCACCGAGGTCATGCACGCGTTTTAAAATATGAAGCGCAGCAGCGATCGTATCCTCACCACCCACACCGGCAGCCTGCCGCGCACCGCCAAGGTGGTGGAGTTGCTGCTGGCCGAGCAGAAAAAGCCGGGCGCGCGCCGCGCCGAGCTGCAAGCGGCCGTGCGCGAAGCCGTGGCCACGGTGGTGCAAAAGCAGGTGGCGTGCGGTCTCGACATCATCAATGACGGCGAGCAGGGCCGCACCGACTACACCGTGCACGTGCTCGACCGGCTGATCGGCTATGAGGGCGAGAGCGCGCCGCCCATTGGCACCGGCGACGAGGAATTTCCCGAGCTTGCGCAACTGCTCAAGCAGTTCGCCTCGCCGTTCCAGCATCGCCCGGCCTGCTCCGGCCCGGTCGACTGGAAGGATTGGCCGGCGGCGCAGGCCGACATCGACACCGCCAAAGCCGCACTCACCGGCGCCGCGGCGCAAGAATTTTTCATGACCTCGCCCTCGCCCGGGCAGATCGCGCGCTACCTGAAAAACAAATATTACCCGAGCGAGGAAGCTTACGTGTTCGCGCTCGCCGACGTGATGCGGCGCGAATACACGGCGATCGTGGAGGCCGGCTTCGTGCTGCAGCTCGATTGCCCCGACCTCGCGATGCTGCGCCACATGGTCTATCTCGACAAAAGCCTCGCCGACTTCCGCAAGATCATCGGCGTCAACGTGGCCGCGCTCAACCACGCGGTGCGCGATCTGCCGCCCGACCGCATGCGCATGCATGTATGTTGGGGCTCGACCGTGGCGCCGCACCACACCGACGTGGAGCTCAAGGACATCGTCGACATCGTGCTAAGCGCGCGCCCGCAAGCCGTGTCGTTCCCGGGCGCCAATCCGCGCCACGAGCACGAATGGAAAATCTGGCGCGACGTCAAATTGCCGGCCGGCAAGATCATCATTCCTGGCGTGATCGATTCCACCTCGAATTTCGTCGAGCACCCCGAGCTGGTGGCCGACCGCATCGTGAATTACGCGAGCGCGGTCGGGCGCGAGAACATGATCGCCGGCGTCGACTGCGGCTTCGGCACCTTTGCCGGCCGCGTGCAGGTCGACAGCAAGATCGTCTGGATGAAGCTCGCCTCGCTCGCCGAAGGCGCCCGGCGCGCGTCGAAACAGCTCTGGGCGAAGGCGGCGTAACCTGCCTATTCCCCTCCTCCCGCGCGCACTTGCGCGTGGTGGGGAGGGGTTAGGGGTGGGGGGCGAAAAATTCGCAGAGATTGAAAGACCCCCACCCCGCCACCTACCCCCCAAACAACCTCTCCGGCGTCTCCACCAAAATCCGCCGGCGTACCGCCTCATCCGGCGTCCAATCAAAAAACAAATCCAACAGATGCCCGTCGTCCGGCATCACCGCGGCGGCAATCGAGGGGTGCGGCCAATCGGTCCCCCACATCAGCCGCTCGGGATTGGCGGCGACCAGGGCCTCGTGCAACGCGCGCGCGTCGGCATAATCCGGGAATTGCGTGGAGATGCGGTAGGGCGCCGAGACCTTGACGTGCACGGCGCCCTCGCCGACCAGCCGCAGAAGCGCCTGAAAATTCGGTTCGTTCACGCCGCGCGCCGCCTCCACCATGCCGTAGTGATCGACGATCACCGGCATCTCGCGCGATATCGCGCGCAAGGTGACCGCGGTGGCCGCCAGCAGCCGCCAATCGCAGAAGAGCTGCATCACCCAGCCAAGCTCGGCCATGGTCTTGCGGAACACCTCGAACACGTCTAGGCCGACGCCGCGCACGTAATTCTGCTTTTTCTCGAACAAATGGAAGCGCAACCCGCGCATGCCGACTTTGTGCCAGTCGCGCAGCGTTTCCGGCGGAATGCGCGTGTCGGTGATGGCAACGCCGCGTAGCTGCTGCGGAAAACGCGAGATGGCGTCGAGCACCACGCGGTTGTCATAGCCGTGCGCGTTGCCCTGCACCACCAGCCCATGCGCGCAGCCGTTGTGATCGAGCAGCGCGACGAAGTTCTCGACCGGCGCGTCGGGCGGCGTGTAGCCGCGCCCCGGCGTGTAGGGGAATTTGCCGGCCGGCCCGAACACGTGCGCGTGGCTGTCCCATGCGCCGGGCGGCGGCATGACGCGCGGTTTTTTCGGCTGCGCCACCGGGCCGGCGATAGCGACTGGTTCGTGCGCCAAGGGCTCAACCCAGCTTGATGTTGGCTTCCTTCACCACCTTGCTCCACAGCGCCATCTGGTTCTCGACGAAAGCGCGGAATTCCTCCGGCGTCGTCTTCCGCGTGACGATGTTGAGCTGCTTGAAGCGCCCGCTGACCTCGGGCGAAACCAGCGCCTCGTTGATGCTGGCGTTGAACTTCGTCACGATCGGTTTCGGCGTACCGTGAGGCACGAACACGCCGTTCCACTCGTAGGCTTCGAAGCCGGGGATCGTATCCGACGCCGGCGGGATATCCGGCAGGCTTTCGAGGCGGCCCGTCCCGGTATGCGCGATCGGCTTCACCTTGCCGCCCTTGATCAAGCCGACCACCGACGAGCCGTTGGAGAAGAAGAACTTTACCTGCCCCGACATCACGTCGGTGAGCGCCGGCCCGCCGCCGCGATAGGGCACGTGGTTGATCTTGAGGCCGGTCTGGAAACGGAACATCTCCAGGCACAGATGCTGCAGCGTGCCGTTGCCGGACGAGGCCATGCTGACGCCGTTCGGCTGCGCCTTAATATAGGCGATGACGTCGGCGAGCGTCGCCACCGGCACCGACGGCGTGACGACGAGAATGTTCGGCACCAGCGAGACCAGCGCGACCGGATCGAAATCCTTCTCGTAGTCGAACGGCAGCTTGGGATAGAGCGAGGAGTTCACCGAAAAGGCGGTGGCGTCGTGGATAATGGTGTAGCCGTCGGGGTCGGCCTTGGCGACGACCGCCTCGCCGATGGTGCCGCCCGCGCCGCCGCGGTTCTCGATGACGAATTGCTGGCCGAGCATATTGCCGACCTTGGCATAGAGGATGCGCGCGGTGGTGTCGGCGCCGCCGGCCGGCGGATAGGGCACGATCACCCGGACGTTGCGGTTCGGCCAGTCGGTATCGGCATGAGCGCCGCGCACGAAAGGCGCCGCGGCCATGCCCGCCAATAGCGTGCGGCGTGTAAGTGTTCCGGTCATCGCGTCCTCCCTGACTTTATGTCTTTTGCCGGCAGCTTATCACCGGCGCGCGGCCGCGAAAGCCTACCCTTTCCTCGCCGCCGGACTCGCCCCATATTCGTGGCGATGGCGAAGCCTCCCAAAAAATCCAAGGACCCTGCGCGCCCGACCCGGGCGAAAGCCGCGCGCCCGATCGAGCCGGCGACGCCGGACGCGCTCGCCGACCTGCTCAATCCGGCGATCAACAAGGGCACCGCGGGCTTGGGTTCCGGCACCGGCAAAAATCCGAACTTGCAGGCGCCGCCGGATAATTCGTTCGATCGGCGTGCGGATTTTTCCGCCGCCCACAAGGCGCGCAAGTCGACACCCAAATTTCCGGAAGAATCGGGTTTCGACGAGGCGCCGCAGCGCGACTATTCCGCCTCGCCGATCACCGGACTCGATCCGCAGTTGGCGAAGGAACTCGGGCTCGGCGACGAAGATGACGTTCTTAATGCCTCCCCTGAAAGGGGAGGGATGCACGCCGAAGGCGCGCGGGGTGGGGTCACGTCGCCGAATTCCGGCAAGGCACCCCCACCCGCCGACCTTCGGTCGGCGACCTTCCCCTTGCAGGGGGAGGTAAAGAAAAGCGATCCCAAATACCGCCTGCCGCGCGC
>DAIMKK010000172.1:0-6204 GCA_036721745.1 Pseudolabrys sp.
CGGCGCGCTGGTCAACGGTTTCTCGCAAACGGGTGCGCCGGACAACGTGACCTATTACGACCTGCCGCAATACCGGCCGTTCTGGCGCGCGGTCGAAGCGCTCGACGTGCCGTTCTACCTGCACCCGCGCAATCCGTTGCCGAGCTGGAACCGGCAATACGAAGGCCATTCCTGGCTGCTCGGGCCGAATTGGGCATTCTCGGCGGAAACCGCGGTACACACGCTGCGCCTGATCGGCAGCGGACTATTCGACGAATGTCCACGCCTGAAGATAGTGCTCGGCCATCTCGGCGAGGGCATCCCGGTGCAGCTCTGGCGCATCGACGGCCGCAACGGCTGGATGAAGGCTCCGCACAAATACGCAGCCAAGAACGGCGTCGGGCACTATTTCCGCAAGCATTTCCATCTCACCACGTCCGGCAACTTCCACACACCGTCACTGGTCAACGCCATGACCGAGATGGGCGCCGAGCGCGTGATGTTTTCGGTCGATTGGCCGTTCGAAGACGTCGGCGAAGGCGCGCGGTGGTTCGACAAAGCTGAGATCGGCGAGGCCGACCGCGCGAAAGTCGGCCGCGACAATGCTATCAAGTTGTTCAAGCTGAAACTGAGCTAGTTTATCCGAAAGCGATTTGCCGCCGCTTTGCTCCAGACCATGCCGTGGCCCGGACGCTCCGGCACGATGGCCTGGCCGTTGACGATCGCAAGCGGCTCCTGCACCAGCACATTCGCCCAGTCGACATATTCGAGGTAATGCCCGGTCGGCGTGGCGGCGAGCAGATGCGCGCTCACCTCCGGAAACAAATGCGACGACATCTTGATGTGGTGAGCCGCGGCCAGTTCCGCCGCCTGCCGCCAGCCGGTGACGCCGCCAATGCGCTCGAGATCGGGCATCACGTAGTCGGGCTTCGCCTGTTCGAGCGCGGCGCTCATGCCGGCCGGCAATGAGAAATTCTCGCCGATCTGGATCGGCGTTTTGAGTTCACGCGCAAGCTGAGCGGCGCCGGCGTAGTCGTCGTGGCGGATCGGCTCTTCCAGCCAGGTGATGTTTTCCGCATCGAGCGCGCGGCCGCGCGCCAGCGCTTCGTCCACGCCGAGCACCTGATTGTAGTCGATCATCAGATGCACATCATCGCCAATGCGCTTGCGCACCGCGTGTACCGCGGCGATATCGCCTTCAAGCGTCGGATAGCCGAGGCGCAGTTTGACCGCGCGGAAATTGCCGATGGCCAGCAGCTGCTCGGCTTCGGCGGCGAGCGCGCCAAGGTCGTCCATCAGGCCGAGGCCGCAACTGTTGTAGGCCGGGATCGGCTTCGGCTCGGCGCCGAGCATGCGGACGAGCGGCAGCCCGGCGGCAATCGCGAGCGCATCCCAACAGGCGACGTCGATTCCGGCCATCGCCATGCGCACGATGCCTTGCACGCCGATCAATGCATATCGGCCGGCGAGCTTCGTCCACAGCGCGGCTGGATCGACCTGATCGCCCTCGATCACATCCTCCACGTCGTCGATCAGGTTGATGATCGCCCCCGCCGCCGCGCGCAGATAGCAGAACAGGTAAGAGCGGCCGGTGACACCCTCCGCGGTTTCAAGGTCGATCAGCAGCAGCGGCACCTGGCGGAACGCGCCACGGCTGGTGCCGAGCACGAAATTGGGCGGGACCTCGACCGGCGTGGCGCGGATGGCTCGCACAGTGAGGACCGGCATCGACGGCTGATCTGGCATTAGAAGAACCCCCGGATACGGGCCGAATATACGCACAAAAAACCAAATTCTCCTTGTTCTTGAACCTTTAACTCCGCCTGCCCATATTAGGGGCGACCGCACGGCAGTCGCCGCCCGGTTGGGGTGCCCGTGAGGGGCCCCGTCAAAGTCGCTTCATGCGAGGGCTTTGAGACTATGTCACGAGTTCCGTCACTATCCAGCCCGTTTCTGCTGGGCTTCGACGAGATTGAGCGCGTGCTCGACCGCGTCGCCAAGGGGGCCGACGGCTACCCGCCTTACAACATCGAACGGCTGGCGCGCGATCCGCAAAATCCGGAGCGGCTCCGCATCACACTTGCCGTCGCCGGTTTCACCCGCGACCAACTCGACGTCTGCGTCGAGGAAAGCCAACTGGTGATCCGCGGACGGCAGCAGGACGACAAGAGCCGCCAATACCTCCACCGCGGCATCGCCGCGCGCCAATTCCAGCGCACCTTCGTGCTGGCGGACGGCATGGAGGTTTTGGGCGCGGACTTGAAGAACGGATTGTTGTCGATCGATCTGGTGCGGCCGCAAGCCGAGCGGATCGTAAAGACAATCGTCATCCACGAGCAGGAATGACGGAATCGTGAAAACAGGACTCGACCGCGTCGAGCGTTCAAGAAAAGGAGTCGAGGGCCATGAACAAAGGCAAAATGACTGACACGAACACGACCCACCCGGCGATCACGCAGGAAGCGCTGGCGCATCTCGGCGATGGCCGCCTGGCTTACGTCAAGGCGATCAATTCCGAGGATGTCGCCAACCTGTTCCCGCAGGCGCCGAAGATCGCGCCCGGGATCAAGCTGTTCGCTTTGCACGGCGCGGACGGCACGCCGATCATGTTGACCGACACGCGCGAAGCCGCGCTCGCCAATGCCTGGAGCCAGGAGCTCGAGGCGGTCAGTGTGCACTGACCACGCAACCGAGCGCGTTGCATTGAATGCGTCATGCCCGGCCTCGTACCGGGCATTTACGTTTTAGGCGTCAGTTATTTTCGGAAAAGTTTTAGGCCGCGCTGCTCGCCGCCGGCATCGCCAGCACGGCATAGAGCGCATCGGCGTCGCGTGAGTCGCGCAGCTTGCGTGCAACCTCGGGGTCACGTAGCAGGCGCGCCACGCGCGCGAGCGCCTTTAGATGATCGGCGCCGGCAGCTTCCGGCGCCAGCAGCAGAAAAATGAGATCGACCGGCTGGCCGTCGAGCGCCTCGAAATCGATGCTGCGCTGCAGCCGCGCGAATAATCCGAACAGACGGCCGAGCTTGGGCAGCTTGCCGTGCGGGATAGCTACGCCATTGCCGACCGCAGTCGAGCCGAGCTTCTCGCGCTGCAGCAGAATTTCCAGAATCGCGCGTTCGCTCTGACCCGTGAGCTCGGCCGCGCGGGCGGCGAGTTCCTGGATCGCTTGTTTTTTGTTGTTGACCTTGAGCGCCGGAACAATCGCATTGGGCGCGACGAGATCGGTGAGCGTCATGGACATGGCCAATGATCGGAAATGGCAGCGCGCAATTGCAAGGGGTGTTGAAGGCGGCGGGTTATAGGAGCGGTCCGCGGCGGCGTCAATGGCCGGGGCCGGGCACCGCTTGCCGCTTTTTCTCGCATTTTTGGAGGTTTTCAGCCGCCGCGTTGGGCCTGATGGTCCTTGCGACGGCGCTTATAGCGCCGCAGCCGCTTTTCGATGTGGATCGCGGCCTGATCAGCGCTTTCATAGGCGTCAGCCGCCATGCCCTCGGCTTCCAGCAGCGTGCCGGAATCCAGATGCAACACGCATTCGGTGTGAAATCCAAAACCGTCCTTGCCGACGGTGGCATGCCCGGAATAGCCGCCCCGGAAATATTTCGACATCGCCTCTTCGACGCGGTCGACAATCCGTCGCCGCAGCGCCGTACCGATATTGATGTTCTTGCCCGAAACGCGCAAAGGCATTGGTTTGCCTCCATTTTCCGCCCGGCGGATTATTTCAGCTAAGGAATGTTCCGTTAAAGGTCAATGCACCGCCAGGTAGTGGTTTCTTGATTACGGCGCCGCGGCCTGTTTCTCGCGCCGGCGCTGCACCGAGGATGGAATGCGCATCGCCTCGCGGTACTTGGCGACGGTGCGGCGCGCGATGTCGATGCCGGCCTCACGCAGTCTGTCGACAATCGTGTCGTCGGAGAGCACGTCAGCCGCGATCTCAGCGTCGATCAATTGGCGGATGCGATGACGTACGGCTTCGGCGGAATGCGCCTCACCGCCGTCGGCCGATGCGATCGACGAGGTGAAAAAATATTTCAGTTCGAAGATGCCGCGCGTGGTCGCCATATATTTGTTGGCGGTCACGCGCGAGACGGTCGATTCATGCATGCCGATGGCATCGGCAACGGTCTTGAGATTGAGCGGCCGCAAGTGCTGCACGCCCCTGGCGAAGAAGGCGTCCTGCTGGCGCACGATCTCGCTCGATACCTTGAGAATGGTCTTGGCGCGCTGGTCGAGCGCACGCACCAGCCAGGTCGCGGTCTGCAGGCAATCGGCGATATAGGTCTTGTCTTTGTCGCTGCGCGTGGTCTTCGACACTTGCGCATAATATCTTTGGCTGATGAGGACTTTCGGCAGCGTGTCGGAATTGAGTTCGACCTGCCAGGTGCCGTCGGACGCCGCCCGCACATACACATCCGGCACGATCGGCTGCACCATGGTGGAGCCGAAAGCGAGGCCCGGCTTGGGATTCAGATTGCGGATTTCCGCAATCATGTCGGCGAGATCTTCCTCGTTGACGCCGCACAGGCGGCGCAAGGCGGCGAGATCGCGCTTGGCCAAAAGATCGAGATGTTCCACCAGCGCCCGCATTGCCGGATCGAAGCGGTCGCGGTCCTTGAGCTGGAGGGCGAGACATTCGGTGAGATTGCGCGCGCATACGCCAGGCGGATCGAGCGTCTGCAGGACGCTGAGTACGGCTTCGACATCGGTGCGCGATGTGCCGAGCTTGTCGGCGACGGCGGCGAGATCGCCGGTGAGGTAGCCGGCCTCGTCCACCATGTCGATCAAGTATTGCCCGATCATACGGCCGGCCGGATCGGAAATCGCCAGCGTCATCTGTTCGGCGAGGTGCGCGGCAAGGGTGATTTCGGCGGTGACGAAAGCTTCCAGATTGTAGCCGCTGTCATCGCCGCCGCGGGTGCCGGCGCCCGACCATTCCGAATAGGCCGGCGGCGGCGTTTCCGGCGCCGCACTTTTCTCGCCGCCGTCGTCCGGGAAGACATTTTCGAGTTCGGTGCCAAGCCCCTCTTCCATCGAGGTACGGCTGGTCTCCATGTCCTCGCCAATCCAGTCGGAGGCAGCCGCGGCTTCGTCACCGCCCTCGCCGCCTTCGGTACTTTCGGATGCGGAAGCGTCCGCCTCGCCGCCGCCCGCTGGCGCTTCGTCGTCGTCATTGGCGCGCTCAAGCAGCGGGTTTTTTTCCAGCTCGGCGTCGACATAAGCCGCAAGGTCAAGGCTGGAGAGCTGCAGCAGCTTGATGGCTTGCATCAGCTGCGGCGTCATTACCAACGCTTGCGTCTGGCGGAACTCTAGTCTTTGCGACAATGCCATAGGGTTTCCCGGCGGAAACTGGTCCGATTCTTGCTTGTTTTTATTTATAGCAGGTCTTCGCAGCCAGCGGTATGCGATTCCGCACTGCGGTATTGCACAAATTTTATGCGGAAAAAGTGGGCTAGAGCTTGAATTCCTCGCCCAGATAGAGTCGGCGCACGTCGGGATTATTGACGATGTCGTCGGCCCGCCCCTCCATCAGTACCGAGCCAGAATAAATAATATACGCGCGGTCGGTTAGGCCGAGCGTCTCGCGCACATTGTGGTCGGTGATCAGTACGCCGATGCCGCGATTGGTCAGATGGCGCACTAGCGTCTGGATGTCGCCAACCGCGATCGGATCGATGCCGGCAAACGGCTCGTCCAGCAACATGTAGCTCGGCCGCGTCGCGAGCGCGCGGGCGATTTCCACGCGGCGGCGCTCGCCGCCGGACAGCGCGATGGTCGGCGTCTTGCGCAGGCGCGCGATGTTGAATTCTTCCATCAGCGCGTTGAGATCGGCTTCGCGCCGGCGGCGGTCCGGCTCCACCATTTCGAGCACCGAGCGGATATTGTCCTCGACGTTGAGGCCGCGAAAGATCGAGGCCTCCTGCGGCAAGTAGCCGATTCCGAGCCGTGCGCGCTGATACATCGGCAGCACAGTGACGTCATAACCGTCGAGCTCGATGCGGCCACGGTCGGCCTTGATCAGCCCGGTGATCATGTAAAACACCGTGGTCTTGCCGGCGCCGTTCGGCCCCAGTAGGCCCACGGCCTCGCCTCGCCGCACATAAAGCGTGACGCCCTTGACCACCGTGCGGCCGCCGAAGCTTTTCTCCACGCCATGGACGGCGAGATAAGCGGGGCGGGTGGCTTGCCGGCCATCGCCATCTCGTCGGGGGCGACTAGCCGATGG
>DAIMKK010000173.1:0-1508 GCA_036721745.1 Pseudolabrys sp.
CGATCCCCCAGCGCTTGGCATACTTGGCCAGCAGGCTCTTGGCCTTTACGTCTTTGAGACTGGTACAAAGACACCAGGGAGCCTTCATGTCCTTGGCCTGTACGCAAACAACGGCACCGACGGGATAACCATCCGCCGTCACCGCACAGCCTCGTAAAATGCGCATCCGGCCACCAGCGCCTACCCAATCCGTGGCGCTGCGCGTCTCGCCTTCGGCCGCCGTGACCTTGATATTGCCGCGGAAACGTATGAGGTAATCGAACTTCAGTTCGTCCGTCAGCACCTGATAAAGTTTGTGATCGCCAAAACCGCGATCCGCCACGATCAGGACCTCCACATCCGAAGGCAGCGCTTCTGCCAGACGGACCAGAACGGTATGCTCATAGCGATTCCGGTTGTGCTTGAGCGTGTCCTTATCAACGGTGAGCCACACCAAAGAGGTCGTACGCCCATGCTGCGTGATTAGCGACAGCATGATCGTCGCCTGCTTGTCGGCATCAAAGTCGGTCCAGTCCATGGCGACTTCGATGCTTTTGCGTTCGCCCACTATATAGGGCACCCAGCGCACGAAGAACGCGTCGACCTCAATGCCAGCGTTCGAGAGTAATCGGTCCACTTGTTTAATCGCATGCTTGCTCAACAGGCCTCGCGCCGCGGCCAATCCCTGGCCAATGGTCGAGACCGCCAACGATGCACTGGTGATAATTCCTTGCGTGGCATTCGCCAGCGAGTACACGCGCTTCGCGTGCAGGTCCACTCCCACCAGGCTCATAATAAAATTGTGGATGTCCTTAAAGGCTAATCTCTGGCAACCGGCCATCGTCTCCTCCATCGTTCATCGGATGGGGGCAGACGCCTATTCCTGGTCGCTTCTTTCAATCGTCATATGCCAAAATACATATGCAATCGGCGTTCCCGATTCTTTTCGGAATAATTCATGTCCCGTTTGATTCTTTTATTTCACAAAATGAGGGGAATGCTGAGAACCGGTAGATCACTTCGCGGTTTGAATCTTTGTCACGATGAACTGGCCGTTGACGTGCTCGGCGTCAAATTTAACCTTGTCGCCGGCCTTGACCGCCGTGAGCATTGCGGGGTCTTGGACGCGGTAGACCATGGTCATGCCGTCGTCCATGTCGAACTTTTTCATCGGTCCATGCTTGATCGTTATCTTGCTGGCGGAGGCATCGATCTTGGTGACAAGCCCGTCGGTCAGGTCGGATTGAGCCCAACTCCGATCCGTCGCTGAGGCATTTAACATCGCTATCGTAGCGAAGAGCAGTGCATAGACCGTTTTTCTCATCGTCACCTCCTTTTGCGTGATCTCGCGGCTCATTTCACGTGAACGAATCCATGCATGCCCGCCTCCTTATGCCCGGGGATCAGGCAGGCAAATTCAAATTCTCCCGCCTTGCTGAACCGCCAGAGGATTTCCGCAGTCTTGCCCGGGTCGACGCTTTTGGCGTTTGGATCGTCGTGTTCCATGTCGGGATATTTCTTCATTAATT
>DAIMKK010000173.1:1518-6151 GCA_036721745.1 Pseudolabrys sp.
TTCTTCATCAGTTCGGCGTGCTTGTCGTTGTCTTTGACGCTTGCCAGCGTGAACTCGTGTTTGAGGACGCCTTTATTTTGGATGATGAAGTGGACTTGCTCGCCTTTTTTGACATCAACGCGGTCGGGGACGAACTGCATCTTTCCGTCATCGTCGCGCATGGTGACTTGGATGACGCGTGCCGGTCTCTTCGGATTGCCGGGCTCGCCGGCTGAGAAGTGTTCACCCTCATGGGCGGATGCACCAAACATTGCTGCGCCCAGAAACAACGCAACGGTAGCGGTGGTCCGACTCGATCTTGTCATGTTCATGCTCTTTGTCAGTGTTGTCCGCTGTGGCCGTTCGTGCGCGGCTTTACGACTGTGACTTCGATCCCGTCACGCATCGGTGGCGCGGCACCCTGGCGGCCGGGTGCTTCGGGCGCCGATCCTTTAAATTCGTGCGCGATGGTGCCGGCCGGGTGTTGGTACCAACCCGGGTCCTTGTAATCGTTGCGATCGAGCCCTTCGCGCACCTTCACTACCGAGAACATGCCGCCCATCTCGATCGGGCCAAATTGACCGAAGCCGGTCATCATCGGCAGCGTGTTGTCGGGCATCGGCATTTCCATGGAGCCCATCTCCGCCATGCCGGCCGAACCCATCGGCATATAGTCGGGCAACAGTTTGCGCATCGTCTTGGTGAGGTCGCGCTGCGGCACGCCGATGAAAGTTTTTACCTCGTGGCCCATGGCGTTCATGGTGTGGTGCGATTTGTGGCAATGGATCGCCCAGTCGCCCGGCTCGTCGGCGTCGAATTCGAAAGCGCGCATGGCGCCGACCGGCACGTCGGTGGTGACCTCCGGCCAGCGCGCGCTTTCCGGGACCCAGCCGCCGTCGGTGCAGGTCACCTGAAAATGCGGGCCGTGCATATGGATCGGATGGTTGGTCATGGTGAGATTGCCTATGCGCACGCGCACGCGGTCGCCGCGCCGCACCACCAGATGATCGATGCCGGGGAAGACCCGGCTGTTCCAGGTCCACAGATTGAAATCGGTCATGGTCATGACCTTGGGCAAAAAGCTGCCGGGGTCGATATCGTAGGTGCTCATGAGAAAGACGAAGTCGCGATCGACCCGGTGCAGCTTGGGATCGCGCGGATGAACGACGAAAAATCCCATCATCCCCATCGCCATCTGCACCATTTCGTCGGCGTGCGGGTGGTACATGAAGGTGCCGCTTTTCCTGATTGCGAATTCGTAGATGAAGGTCTGTCCCGGCTTGATGTGCGGTTGGGTGAGTCCGCCGACACCGTCCATGCCGTTTGGCACCAGCATGCCGTGCCAATGCACGGTGGTGTGTTCGGGCAGCTTATTGGTGACGAAGATGCGGACCTTGTCGCCTTCGACGCATTCGATCGTCGGCCCCGGCGACTGGCCGTTATAACCCCAGAGGCGCGCCGTCATGCCCGGCGCTATTTCCCGCCGCACCGGCTCGGCGACCAAATGGAATTCCTTCCAGTCGCCGTTCATGCGCCACGGTAGCGTCCAGCCGTTGAGGGTGACGACCGGCTGATACTCGGCACCGTTCGAAGGATAGAGCGGCGGCTGCATAGCCGGCGATGTGGAGGTGACCGCCTCAGGAATGGCGGCGGCCTGCACGCGTCCACTCACGGCGGCCGCGCCCAGCAGCATGGCCGAATTGCCGATAAGACTGCGTCGCGAGATCATTTTCGTGCTCCTTCGAATTCAGTGCCCGCCGGCGGTGTCCGCCGTCGACATCGTCGCGCTTTGTGTTTCGGCGCCGCCGGCACCGCCCCCGCCGGTGATTGCCACCGACAAATCGACGCTGGCAATCCAGAAATCGCGCCGTGCTTCAGCGGCGGCGATGTTTGCGGCGATCCGCTGCCGGGCGTCGTTCAGCAGTGAGAACACATCAACCTGCATGGCTCCGTAGCGCAGCATCATCTCGTCTGAGATGGTCTTGCGCAGCGGCAGCACGTCGCGCTGGTAGCGGTTGGCGATGTCGTAGCTCGACCGGTAGGCCTCGCGCGCTTCCGAACGCACGTTGACCGCCTTCTCCGCCAGCCGGTTGACCGCCTGCGTGTAAGTTTGCTCAGCCTCGCGGACCCGCGTTTCGCCGAAGTCGAAGAGCGGCACTTCGAAAGTCACCGTGAAGCCGCGATCGCGAACGTGCTCGCCGGTCTCCTTGTTTTTCGTGATTTTGTCGGCATAGCCGGCGTCCAGCACGTTGATGAACCGGGTCGCTTGCGTCAGCCCATAGGACTTCGCCAGAGTCTCCAGTTCGATGCGCGCAATCTGCAAATCGACGCGGCGGCTGACGGCGTCCTGCTCGACCGCCCGCAAGGCACGCGCGCGGCGCGGCAGCGCCGGCAGCGTATTCGGCAGCCCAAAATCTAGCTCATTCCCCCCCAGACCCAGCGAGCGGATTAGCCGCTCGCGCTTGCTCGCTGCGCGCTGACGGGCGCGCGCAAGCTGGGTCGTGACGTCGGCGTAGAACGCCTGCTCGCGCGCTTGGTCGAGCTTGTTCATCGCACCAGTCTCGGCCAGCCGCTTGGCGAGCTGTGCCGACATCCCTGCCGCGGAGTCTGCTTGCGTGAGCAAGCCGATCAGTTCGCGCGCTCCGACCGCCCGGTAGTATGCGCGCCGGGCTTCTGCGGCGACGCGCAATGTCTCCAGCGCTGCCACCAACTGCGCTTGCCGGAAGCGGTCGGCGGCGATGTCGCTACGCGCCGGCAAGGTGACGAGCGCAAGGATGTTACCGACAATCTGGCGGTCGATCTCGGTTTCGACCGAGCCGGTGACCCGCGAGATCGAAACGGACGGATTCGGCGGCAGCGACTGCCGAACGCTGACCGCCTCTGCAATTCCGAGTTCGTTATAGGCCGCTTGCAGGCCACGGTTGTTCAGGAGCGCGATTTGTACAGCCGTGTCGGCGGTCAAGGGACGCTTCAGGAGTTGGTGCACCCGCGCGTTCGCCGCATCCGCGTCGTCTTGGCTGCGGATCGCGATCGTATCCTTGTGCGGCTCGCGGTCGGCGATATCGGCGGTCACGCTCATCCCGCCGTCAGGCGAAAATGTCGTGCAGGCCGCAAGCAGCAGCGCCGCTAGAACCGCGATAATGCGCGCAAGCATGATGATCCTCATCCGTCGATCGATAACGAGCACGCGCAGCCGCTACGCGGCCGCGGCGCTTCAACTCAAAGCGACAGATTGGATCTCGGTGGGCGGTCTATACGGTCGGAGCTGCGCCCAGCCAGCGCGCGGGTAATGGCAGACGCCAAATGAAAGCCGTGGGAATGCGGCTCCGTCACAAAGTTGATGGCTGGCGCGATAGCGCTGGGAGCGAAAAGCCCGCAGCACTTACCGGGCTGACCATGGTCGGCGTCAGGCAAGGAATGCTGATGGCTTGACTCATGCTGGTGGACACGGGTCGTTACCGTCTCAAGATGGTCGTCAGTAAGACAATGCGCCCCAGTCTCGCTGTCACCAAACGCAATAGCGGCGGCCGGGCCAATGACGCACAACGTATACAGGACGACCAGCAGACTCGCTGCTCTTTGCCATTGTCTATTGGATAAAAATCTTCGCATTTACTTTGCTACGCCGGTGCTGCGCAGACCTATCGAACCAACATAATATGGCCAAATTCAAACGGCGCTGCAACTTATGATGACAACGCTCCCTGAGGCGTCCCTGCCGCTGTGACGGAATTTTCAAAGGGGAGCGACGTCAGCCTGGATCTGGCACATTTTTGCCTTGCCAGACCGTCTGACACAGGTCTGTAATCAGTGAATGAGCCGCATCAAAATGAAATCCATTGCGTTGTCTGTTTTAGTCGTGTCTACGGCCGTCGGAGCGCCTGTCGCAGCACAAACGGCCGGTCCTGCCAACGTGAACTATTCATTGTTCAATCCAGTCGCCGATGACAAGTTGCGAGATTTGAGCACGGATAGGCCAGGTAAATCTCACAGCGCCATCACCGTCGACGCCGGACATTTTCAAATCGAATCTGATTTCCTCAACTATACATACGACCCCCATGGAAATGGGAACGTCACCACCCGGGCTTACAGCATCGGCACCCCAATATTGAAGTTGGGCGTAACAAATTGGATGGATGTTGAACTCGGTCTGGCGTTATTCAACAGTCTTCACCAATCGTTCCAAAGTTCCGCTGGCAATTCGAACTGGGATGTTGGCGCCCACGGCTTCGGAGACACATTGTTTGGGACTAAGATCAATGCCTTCGGAAATGACGGAGGCGACCAATCCTTGGCCTTTCTTCCTTTTCTAAAAATACCGACGGCCTCTCCTGGGCTTGGCAATGGACACGTAGAGTTCACTCTCAATGTCCCCTATACAATAGCTCTTTCCAAACCTTGGTCGCTAACGCTCGAACCGAATATTGGGGTGCTGCGCAACATAGACAACACTGATTATCGAGGCGATTACGGCTTTATTGCAAATCTGAGCAGGCCGATTTTGGTAAAGGGTCTGACCGCTGCTGTCGAGGTCGCCGTTGACGCGAGTTCTGAGAATAAAGCAGGCACGAAATTGAGTTTTGATCCGTCCCTGCAGTATTTGGTCAACAAAAATCTACAGCTCGACGTCGGCGTTTATCTCGGACTTAAT
>DAIMKK010000174.1:0-6150 GCA_036721745.1 Pseudolabrys sp.
AAGTCCCTTACGATCCGTTCAAGGATTTCACCCCGATCATGGTTATCGGAGCGTCCCCGAACGTCTTCGTCGTTCCGGCGCAATCCAAAATCCAAACCATGGTTGAGCTGATCGCGCAGGCGAAAGCCAATCCGGGCAAGATGAACTGGACGAGTCCAGGCGTCGGCACCACGCCGCAGCTCGCCGGCGAACTCTTGAAGATCAAGGCCGGGCTCGACATGCAGCATATCCCCTATGCCGGTGCCGGCCCTGCCAATACCGCGGTGCTGGGCGGCCTGGTCGACTTCTACGTGGCAAATTACGGCTCGCTGACCGGCTTGTTGAGCGGCGGCAAGGTGCGGCCGATCGCGGTGACGTCGAAGCAGCGCTGGCCGGATATGCCGAATGTTCCGACGCTCGACGAAATCGGCATCAAGGACGCGGAATCCGACACCTTCCAGGGCCTGTTCGCGCCGACGGGAACCCCGAAACCGATCGTCGACAGGCTGGCGAAGGAAATTAGTAAGATCCTCGCGGAGCCCGAGATGAAGGCGAAGTACGCCAAGCTCGGTCTGCCGGTGCTCGCCGAAGGCCCTGAGGTGTTTGCCGCCCGCATCAAGCGCGAGGTGCCGATGTACAAGGAGGTTATCGACAAGGCCGGGCTGAAAATTAAAAATAAATAGTTCGACTGATCCGCGGCCGCCCATTTGCCCTGAAGCGGGCGGTCTAAGACTTGGGCACTTGGACGATGCGGCCGGTCTTGGCCGACTGCACCGCGGCGTCGAACACCGCCATGCCGTGCAGAATATCGTCGATACCGACCGGATAGATCCGCTTGTCGCGGATGCAGCGAGCGAACTCGACCAGTTCGGCTTTGAGCATGTTGAATCCGGTGTGATCGACGACCTGATCGGGCGGCGCGAGCACGGGGCCAGTGGGCGCTTGCTGCGACATCGGCACGAAGCGGAAATGCTGCAGCGCCGCACCGTGGACTTCTGCCATGCCCATGGAGCCATAGGCGCTGAAACTGAAATTGGTGGCGGTGGCGACCGAGCAGAAGATCGTGCCGGTGACGCCGCTGGCAAACCGCATTAGAACGGTGGTGGTGTCGTCGGACGGACCGTCGCCATGGCGGGCGGTCACGCATTGCACGTCGCGCACGCGCCCGGCGAACTCGATCATCAAGTCGAGCGCGTGCAGGCCGACCGCAGTCATCGCGCCGGCCGGCGCCTCATCGGGATCGGCGCGCCAGTTTTCCGGCGGGATGAACGTCGAGGTGCTGGTCGTATGCTGGGCCACCATGCCGACGATCTTTCCCAGCCGGTCGTCGCGCAGCCGCTCCCGCAATTCGCCGAACGAGGGGTGGAAGCGGCGACAATAACCGACCGCCAATATGACGCCTGCTTGACGCGCGGCCTCGACCGCGGCCAGCGCGCTCGCATGATCGAGCGTGATCGGCTTTTCCACCAGAATGTGTTTGTCTGCCGCTGCCGCTTGCTTAATCTGCTCGGCGTGCTGGCTGTGCGGGGTAGCAAGCACGACCGCGTCGATATCGGGGTCGGACAGGATTGCATCAAAATCGTCCACCAGACGTACGCCTTTGGTGCGGCAGAAATCTTCCACCTTGGCGCGCGTGCGCGTATGACCGGCGACAAAGCGAATATCGTCGCTGTTGTCCTGCACCGAGGTCACGAGCGAGCGTCCCCAACGACCCAATCCGATGATGGCTGCGCGAATCATGTCGTCAAATTGTTCAGGGCTGGCTTCATGGCGCGGAAATGCTAACGTGATGTCGTGCCTACTACAACGTTTTTACAGCTCGGCCACCCGGTACGACGATGTTCATGAACGCGGCCATCATCGGCGTTGGCCAGTCGGCCTATGTGCGGCGTCCGCAATCCGGACAATCGACGCACACTTTCATCCGCGACGCCGTCGTTGCTGCATTGCAGGACGCGGAAATCTCCGCCGGCGAAATCCAAGGCATGGCGGTGACGTCGTTCTCCCTCGCCCCCGATACCGCCGTCGATCTCGCCTGGCGTCTCGGCCTGTCGTTGCGCTGGCTGCTGCAGGACACCAATGGTGGCTCGTCTTCGATGAACATGCTCGGGCACGCATTGCGCGGGGTCGAGACCGGTGCGGCTTCGCCGATCCTCGTCGTGGCCGGCGATGCCACCGGGCTCGACGGTTACGCCAAGATCGCTGCGAACTACAACATTGCGACGCGCGAACATCTCGCACCGCTCGGCCACGGCGGCCCTAACGGCGTCTATTCGCTGGTGACCACACGGCAGATGAACAAATACGGACTTAAGAAGTCCGACTACGGCCATATGGCGATCACGCAACGCGCCTGGGCGGCGAAGAATCCGTTCGCGGTCTATCGCGAGCCGCTGACCATGGAGGAATACCTCGCCGCGCCGATGGTGGCCGATCCGCTGACTCGCTACGACTGCGTTCCCGTCGTCGCCGGCGCGCAGGCGATCGTCATTGCGCATCCCGACCGCTGCCCGCGCGGGCGTGCGCCGGTGCGGGTGCGTGCTATCCGCAACAGTTTCAACTTCGACAATCAGGAGGGCGATGGATTGCAGACTGGCATCAGCACCTTTGTCGATGAATTGTGGCAAGCGGCGGGCGCTCGGCCGGAGGATATAGATGTCGCCAGTATTTACGACGACTATCCTGCGATGGTGCTAGCGCAACTCAACGATCTCGGGATGATCCCGGATCATGATCTCGCGAGCTTTGCCCGCCGCGAAATCGGCGAGCGCCGCGTCCCGATCAACACCTGGGGAGGGATGATGTCGGCCGGTCAGCCCGGCGGACCGGCCGGCGGACTCAATGGCATTTCCGAAGCGGTACTACAATTGCAGCATCGTGCCGGCGAACGCCAAGTGAAGGGCGCGCGGCGCGCGGTCACCACCGGTTACGGCATGACGCTTTATCGCTATGGCGGTACCGCCGCGGCGGCCATCCTGGAGCGCATGGAATGAGCACTGGGGTCGGCATCTGGCGGTGCAGGACTTGCGGCACCGGCTATTTTCCCGAGCGGCTGCTGTGCTCGCGCTGCCATACGCACGATTTCGTGCCGGACCGCGTTAGTGAAGGCGTGATCGAGGAGATCACGGTCATCCGCCACGTGCTCGGCCAGACCGATTGGCAGCCGCGCCGTCTCGCCAACGTGCGCACGGTCAATGGCCCGCGCATCACCGTCGGTCTGCGCGACGAGTCAGGGCTGGGGACGGTGATCGAACTGTTCGAAGAGGGGAGCGCCCCGTTCGGCGCCGCCAAATCCGCGCCGTAACGTGCATTAATCGGCGGCCTGCACCTTCGATTTCGGCTGCGCTTTGCGGGTTACGCCGGCGGCGATGAAGCCCCCGATCGTCTCAGCCGAATAGCCGAGCTGGCGCAGGATTTCTTCGGAATGCTCGCCCAGCATGGGGGCGTGGCGATCGATTTCCGGGCCGTCGTGGTCGAGCAAAATCGGATTGCGCACCGCGTGCATCGCCCCGAGGCGGGGATGCATGACATCCTTCACCACGCCACGGGCGATGATCTGCGGGTCGTCGAACACTTGCTTGAAATTATTGACGCAGGCGCAGGGCACGCCCGCCGCCATCAATTCAGTCTCGATCTCCTTAGAATCGCGTTTGCACACTTCTGGCTCGACCAGCACAAGCAGCGCGTCTTCATTGGCCTTGCGGCTGGAATAGGACACGAAGCGCAGATCGCTCATATGCGCCTCCAATCCAAGGACTTTCATAAGATTTACAAAGAGCTGGTCGTTGGGCGTGCCGATGGCCAGATATCGCCCATCCTTGCATTCGAAAAGTTGATACGGCGCGTTGAGCCGGTGCCGGTTGCCGAGCGGCTGCGGAACCTTGCCGGTCTCGAGATAATCGGCCGCCTCCCAGGCCGCGGCCGCGATCGCCGTCTCGACCAGCGACACGTCGGCGACGAAGCCCTCGCCGGTACGCCCGGTGCCCACCAGCGCGGCCAGCGTGGCATAGGTTGCAAACAGCGCGCCGAAAACGTCGGCCGTCTGCACGCCCGGACGCATCGGCATCTTTCCAGGCTCGCCGGTCACCGACAACATGCCGGAGAACGCCTCGATAATCAGGTTGACGCCGGCGCGGCGGCGATAGGGCCCGCTTTGGCCGAAGCCTGAAACAGAGGTGTAGACGATGCGCGGATTGACCGCCTTCAGCTGCGCGCTACCGAGCCCGAGCTTTTCCAGCGCGCCCGGGCGATAGGCTTCGACAAAAACGTCCGACTGCGCCGCAAGCTTGAGCAGAATTTCCGTCGCTTCCGGCCGCTTGAGATCGAGTACGAGGCTGCGTTTGTTGCGGTTGAGCGCGATGAAGCTGACGCTTTCGCCGTTGCGGATCGGCGGAGTCGCGCGCGCCATGTCGCCTTTCGGCGGCTCGACTTTGATAACATCGGCGCCCATGTCGGCAAGCAGCGTTCCGCACAGCGGACCGGCGATGAAATTGGCCAGCTCGATCACCTTGATGCCTGCGAGCGGCTTTGCCATTGGCGGTTCCTTGCGCGCACGAAATTGAAAATGATGTTGTCAATATATCGACAAGCAGCCGACGCGCGCAACGTGTCCGCCATGTGAACATGACGGCGCACGCGGCTTGCTCCATACGGGCCGAAGTGTTTCACTCAACGCGTGTCAAACTCCGGCGAACCGGAGAATTGAGAACGAATGGGGGAGGCGAGCCATGGTGAGACGCGCGTGTGAATGGTTGTCGATCGCCACCGTCGCCGCGGTCATAGTTTTATCGATCGGCAACGGTCCGGCGCGCGCGGCATGGCCGGAACACACGATCACGATCATCGCGCATTTCGCGCCGGGCGGAGCAAACGACTTGCTCGCCCGGCTGATCGCGAGCGAAATTGGGCCGGAGCTCAAGCAGAACGTGATCGTCGAAAATCGTCCCGGCGCCAACGGCAATATCGGGCTGACTTACGCGGCGCATGCCAAGCCCGACGGCTATACTCTGGTGGTTGCCTCCGGCGTGGTGTTGATCAATCCCAGCATCCGCAAATCAGAATACGACCCTATCAAGGATTTTGCCCCGGTCGTTTATCTGGGCGCATCGCCCAATGTCATCCTGACGCGGCCCGGTTCGGGCATTACATCGGTCCAGGATCTGATCGCCAAAGCGAAAGCCGATCCGGGCAAGATCAACTACTCTACCCCCGGCGTCGGCAGCACCTCGCAGCTCGCGGTGGAGCTGTTGAAGCTGCGCGCCCATATCAATCTCGTGCATGTGCCCTATCAAGGCGCGGCACCGGCGGCGCAAGCGGCGATCGCCGGCACGACCGAACTCGCTTCCGTTGCCGTCGGCGGGATGATGGGGTTCGTCAAATCGGGTTCCCTTAAAGCGCTGGTGCAAACGGGCAAGGAGCGTTGGCCCGACATGCCAGACGTTCCGACCTTGGAGCAGGCCGGCATTCCCGACGCCGTGGTGGATACGACGCAGATGCTGCTGGCGCCGGCTGGCACACCACAGCCGGTCATCGACGAACTCGCCAAAGTCGTCCTCAAGGTCATGGCCAAACCCGACGTGCACGAGCGTATGCTCAAAGCGGGGGTTCGCGGTGCATACCGAAGGCCCCGAGCAACTGCGGGCGCGTATCGCGCGCGAGGTTCCGATGTGGAAGGACTTGGCCGAACGCGCCGGCATCAAGATCGATTGAGCAGCAGCGCGCACCTGGTTTGCGCTAGATCAAGGCCAGTCCCGCGGCATTTGGTAATTCTATTGCGCGCGCGTCCGTTTGCACACAATCTTACGTAGGGGGATGTCATGTCCAACGCGTATGACGCCGACCGCCGATGGCAGAATATGTGCGCGATGCTCGATCGGCTGGGCTTGGACGCATCGATGCTCGCCCATGGACGCTTGGCAAGCGACCTCCGTTCCGCGGTAAGCAATTGTCAGTCCTGCAATGCGGATCAAACCTGCCAAGTGTGGTTGGTGCGCGCGCCGGAAGCGATCGATAAGCCGCCGGCCTTTTGCCCCAACGCCGAGCTTTTCACCTCCGTGCGCGACTTGATCGAGCGCGGCGTCGATGATGGGCCAAAAGCCTGAATCGCCAGGCTTCAATATTGCGCAAAATCAATGAGTTGAATTGGCGGCCGAGCCAAATGGCCAGTCGCGG